>NZ_CDRQYH010000076.1:0-16998 GCF_977039595.1 Enterobacter sp. | reverse complement strand
AGCGGCGACCATCTCCATCGCTTTAGTGATCTTTTGCGTGTTCTGGACGCTTGCGATCTTACTACGTATCTCTTTTGCGCCGGCCATGAGCTTCTCCTCAATGCCAGGCGGCTTGTCCTGAGACAAGCCGCCGGACGATTACCAGGATTGGGTTGCTTTGAAGGAATCGAGGATAGCTTTCAGCTTGCCTTCGATTTCGTCGTTATAGCCACCGGTCTGGTTGATCTCTTGCATCAGCGGAGCGTGATCACGGTCGACGTAAGCCAGCAGAGCGGCTTCGAAGCTACCGATTTTCGCCAGTTCCACATCTTCGAGGTAACCGCGTTCAGCCGCGAACAGTACCAGGCCCTGCTGAGCAACAGACATTGGTGCGTACTGTTTTTGCTTCAGCAGCTCGGTCACTTTCTGACCGTGGCTCAGCTGTTTACGGGTTGCTTCGTCCAGATCGGATGCGAACTGAGAGAACGCAGCCAGTTCACGATACTGTGCCAGCGCGGTACGGATACCACCGGACAGTTTCTTGATGATCTTGGTCTGAGCAGCACCACCCACACGGGATACGGAGATACCCGGGTTAACTGCCGGACGAATACCTGAGTTAAACAGGTTGGTTTCCAGGAAGATCTGACCATCGGTAATAGAGATTACGTTGGTCGGAACGAACGCAGAAACGTCACCCGCCTGGGTTTCAATGATCGGCAGAGCGGTCAGAGAGCCCGTTTTACCCTTCACTTCACCTTTGGTGAAGTTCTCGACGTATTCCGCGTTAACGCGGGAAGCACGCTCCAGCAGACGAGAGTGGAGGTAGAATACGTCGCCAGGGAACGCTTCACGTCCAGGTGGACGACGGAGCAGCAGGGAAACCTGACGATAAGCAACAGCCTGTTTAGACAGGTCATCGTATACGATCAGAGCATCTTCACCGCGGTCACGGAAGTATTCGCCCATTGCGCAACCGGCGTATGGCGCCAGGTATTGCAGTGCAGCAGATTCAGACGCGGTCGCTACCACAACGATGGTGTTAGACAGTGCGCCATGCTCTTCCAGTTTACGAACCACGTTAGAAATGGTGGACGCTTTCTGGCCGATGGCCACGTACACGCATTTGATGCCGGAGTCACGCTGGTTGATGATGGCGTCGATAGCCATCGCGGTTTTACCGGTCTGACGGTCACCGATGATCAGTTCACGCTGACCACGACCGATTGGGATCATGGCATCAACGGACTTATAACCTGTCTGAACAGGCTGATCTACGGACTGACGGTCGATAACGCCTGGTGCGATAACTTCGATTGGAGAGAAGCCATCGTGCTCAACCGGACCTTTACCGTCGATTGGCGCACCCAGGGTGTTAACAACGCGACCCAGCAGGCCACGGCCAACCGGCACTTCCAGAATACGGCCAGTACACTTAACCTTCATGCCTTCGGCGAGGTCAGCGTATGGACCCATCACAACTGCACCTACGGAGTCGCGCTCCAGGTTCAGTGCGATAGCGTAACGGTTACCCGGCAGGGAAATCATCTCACCCTGCATACAATCGGCCAAGCCGTGGATACGGATAACACCGTCACTTACAGAAACAATAGTACCTTCGTTGTGAGCTTCACTCACAACACTGAACTGAGCAATGCGCTGCTTGATCAGTTCGCTGATTTCGGTGGAATTCAGTTGCATGCTCCAGTCCCCTTAAGACTGCAAGACGTCTGCAAGGCGTTCAAGACGGCCGCGTACGCTGCCATCAATGACCATATCACCCGAACGGATGATTACGCCTGCCATTACAGACTTATCGATTTTGCAATTCAGCTTAACTTTGCGTGACAGACGTTTTTCCATCGCGGCGGTGATTTTCGCAAGCTGTTCATTACTCAGTTCAGTCGCAGAAGTCACTTCGACTTCAGCGGTTGCTTCACTAAGGGCACGTAAGTGCTCAAACTGCTCGAGAACATCCGGGAGCACACGGAGACGACCATTTTCTGCCATCACCTTAATCAGGTTCTGGCCGTTGGCATCCAGTTGCTCTCCGCACACGGCGATAAACGACGCGGCGAGAGTTTCAGGTGCTAACGCACCGGAAAGCAACTCAGCCATTTGTTCGTTTTTCGTCACCTCAGCGGCAAACGCCAGCATATCCTGCCAGCGATCGACATTTTGGTGTTCGACAGCAAAGTCAAAAGCTGCTTTGGCGTAGGGGCGAGCTACCGTAACAAATTCAGACATCAGCCCCTCCCTCCTTACAGTTCAGCGACAAGTTTGTCCACGATGTCGCTGTTAGCAGCTTCATCCACGGAACGTTCGATGATCTTCTCGGCGCCAGCAACAGCCAGAATCGCAACCTGCTTACGCAGTTCTTCACGAGCACGTTTACGCTCAGCATCAATTTCTGCCTGAGCCTGTGTCACGATCTTAGTACGTTCCTGTTCTGCTTCAGCTTTGGCTTCGTCCAGGATCTGCGAACGGCGTTTGTTAGCCTGTTCGATGATAACCTGAGCTTCCGCTTTCGCTTTTTTCAGCTGGTCTGTCGCGTTGGCCTGTGCAAGGTCCAAATCTTTCTTAGCGCGTTCTGCAGAAGCCAGACCGTCAGCAATTTCTTTCTGACGTTTTTCGATGGCAGCCATTAAAGGCGGCCATACATACTTCATGCAGAACCAGACAAAGAGAATAAACGCGATGGCCTGGCCGAGGATTGTTGCGTTCATGTTCACAGCACAATACCTCTTTAATATCTGTGGCTTAGGGTTTTAAAACTACTACTACGCGACAGCAAACATCACGTACAGACCCAGACCTACAGCGATCATTGGGATAGCATCCACCAGACCCATAACGATAAAGAACTGAGTACGCAGCAGAGGAATCAGATCAGGTTGACGCGCTGCGCCTTCCAGGAATTTGCCCCCGAGGATGCCGATACCGATCGCAGCACCGATAGCCGCCAGACCCATCATCACAGCGGCAGCCATGTACAGCAGATCCATATTCAGGTTTTCCATGACAGTCTCCAGTTTGTTTCAATTAAAACGTAGTAGTGTTGGTAAAAAATCAGTGCTCTTCAGACGCCATCGACAGATAGACGATCGTCAGAACCATGAAGATAAAGGCTTGCAGCGTAATGATCAGGATGTGGAAAATGGCCCACGGCACATTCAGAACCCACTGTGACCACCACGGCAGAAGACCCGCGATCAGAATGAAAATCAGCTCACCCGCATACATGTTGCCGAACAGTCGCAGACCCAGTGAAACAGGTTTGGACAGCAGGCTAACGCCTTCCAGGATCAGGTTGACCGGAATAAACGCCCAGTGGTTGAACGGCTGCAAGGTAAGCTCTTTCACAAAGCCGCTTACGCCTTTCATTTTGATGCTGTAGAAAAGAATCAGGATAAATACGCCCAACGCCATCGACAGGGTGATGTTCACGTCCGCAGACGGTACAACACGCAGCGCTGGCAGGCCGAAGATGTGCTCACCGATAAACGGCAGCAGATCGATTGGCAGCAGGTCCATCAGGTTCATCAGGAAGACCCAAACGAACACGGTCAGGGCCAGCGGAGCAATCAGCTTGCTCTTGCCATGGTACATGTCTTTGACGCTGCCATGGACGAAGCCGATAATCATTTCGATGAAGGTCTGGAATTTCCCTGGTACACCGCTGGTCGCTCGTTTAGCAACACCGCGGAACATGGCCAGGAACAGAAGACCCAAAACCACCGAGAAGAACATGGAGTCGATGTTGATCGTCCAGAAGGTGGCCGGGGGGTTATGTGGATCCACCAGCGAGAATGTACGCAGGTCCAACTGAAGGTTATTCAGATGGTGACCTATGTAATCCTGCGGCGTCATATTTTCTGAAGCCATGATGCCTTTTACCCTTTGTTATTGATTACAGCTGGAGCCAGAACTTGTACCACCAGCACCAAAACCCACGTTGCTATCAGCGGCATGAAGACCACTTTCAAAACCGCCAGCGCCATCACCAGTAGAGCAAAGGTCAGCAACACCTTACACACTTCGCCGAGAGCGAAGGACCAGGCCACGCGGCCTTTGGCGGGTGTATGCGCCTGATGACGCCAGGCAAAAATCATAAACAACACGTTTGGCAGCACAACCGCCAAACCCCCGCACACGGCGGAGATGCCCCAGAAGGGGTCTTTGAGGCTAAACAGCAGTCCACTTGCTATCACAGCCAGAAACTGAATGAACAGAAGCTTACGAGCAACGTTTCTACTCAAGAGCGACACAGACATCACGTTTTTACTCCTGCTCCCTTCGAGGTATGTCGCGTGTCGTATAAAACGTCCTTTAAGGCTCAGAGTCAAGCATCAAAAAGCGGTCAAATTATACGGTGCGCACCCGTGATTTCAAACATTAAGTAGCGAAAAGGTGAATAAATGTTTAAATATTTTTCCCCACCGCTATTTTTTAACTTTCGAGCAAAGCACCAACCTTCGACCAAAACTGCAAACAGCGCGAAAACGTTGTCGAGAAAGCGTGCACGAGATCACAAAACACACATTTGCGATAAGGTTGTATTTATCAAAGACGCAAATCGCAGAAATTTATCTTTATGAAATTAAACGCAAAATATCGCAACTATTTTCAAAACAGCCCGGTACACAATAAAAACCTTTTATTGACATTCTTAATAAATAATTAACATTGCGTTCTGGTTACTGCTTTCCACTTTTAGCAGACTTATATTTTCACAGATGACTATCTTCAAGAGGAAGAATAGTCGCCAGGTTAACCAGAAGAAAAACCTTAGTAAAAACGAGGTTAAAAGCTCACCCAATAAATCCCCGGTAGTTGTGCTGTTTTTTAACATGCGAAGAACAGCACAAATTCCACATTTTTTATTAATTTTTTAAAAATTGTTTGGCTTAATTATCACCAGATGACGTTCGCCATCGAGCTGAGGAATGTTTAATTTCTCGATGGATTCAACAGCAAAACCGTCCGGAAGCTGTTCAATCTCATCGCCTGGCAACTGCCCTTTTAGCGCATAAAAGCGGCCATTCTCAGCAGGTAAGTGCTTGCACCAGCTCACCATATCATTGAGCGACGCAAATGCGCGGCTGATAACCCCGTCAAACGGCGGCTCTGCCGGGAACGCCTCTACCCTGCTCTGTACGGGCGTAATATTTTCAAGCTTCAGCTCATGCTGTACCTGACGTAAAAAGCGCACACGCTTGCCAAGACTGTCCAGAAGCGTGAAATGGCTCTCAGGGCGAACAATCGACAGCGGAATACCCGGCAGACCAGGGCCCGTCCCTACGTCGATAAAACGCTCACCTTTCAGATAAGGGGCAACCACGATGCTGTCGAGAATGTGGCGAACGAGCATCTCGTTGGGGTCGCGAACAGACGTCAGGTTGTACGCTTTATTCCATTTATTCAGCATATCGACATAGGCCACCAGCTGATTTTTCTGGTGATCGGTGAGCGAAATACCTGCCTGATCCAGCAGACGAGAGAGTTTGTTGAGCACGGTGAATACCTGTTGGAAAACTTAGGTGGCGGGTGGCGCTTGGCTTACCCGCCCTACGGGTTCAGTAGGCCCGGTAAGCGCTGCGCCACCGGGCAATATTCCGGGCCTTACGCGCTACGGCGCAGCATGCCCTGCTTTTTCAGCCACACCAGCAGAATGGAAATCGCTGCAGGCGTGACGCCGGAGATACGTGAGGCTTGGCCGATCGAGACCGGTTTGTGATCGTTCAGCTTGGCGATCACTTCGTTGGAAAGGCCAGTCACCTGGCGGTAGTCCAGCATTTCCGGCAGCAGCGTGTTTTCGTTACGCTGCTGTTTTTCGATCTCATCCTGCTGACGCGCGATGTAACCTTCGTACTTAACCTGGATCTCAACCTGCTCTGCCGCTTCAGCATCTTCAAGGCCCGGCGCGAACGCGGTCAGTTTGACCAGGTTCTCGTAGGTGACTTCAGGACGGCGCAACAAATCTTCACCGCTGGCCTCGCGCGACAGCGGCGCGGTTAAGTGAGCGTTTACTTCGGCAGCGGTTTCCGCCTGCGGGTTCACCCAGGTGGTTTTCAGGCGCTGACGTTCCTGTTCAATGCGCTCCAGCTTCTCGTTAAAGCGCGCCCAGCGTTCGTCATCGACCAGACCCAGCTCGCGGCCGATTTCGGTCAAACGCAGGTCGGCGTTATCTTCACGCAGCATCAGGCGATATTCCGCGCGAGAGGTAAACATACGGTACGGTTCTTTGGTACCCAGCGTGCAGAGATCGTCAACCAGCACGCCCAGATACGCCTGAGAACGGCCGGGTGCCCAGCCCTCTTTCTCAGCAGAGAAGCGCGCGGCGTTCAGACCGGCAAGCAGGCCCTGCGCAGCCGCTTCTTCGTAGCCGGTGGTGCCGTTAATCTGACCCGCAAAGAACAGACCGTGGATGAATTTGCTCTCCAGGGTTGGCTTCAGGTCACGCGGATCGAAGAAATCGTACTCAATAGCGTAGCCAGGGCGAACGATTTTTGCGTTCTCCATGCCCTGCATTGAGCGAACAATTTGCATCTGCACGTCAAACGGCAGGCTGGTGGAGATGCCGTTCGGGTAAATTTCGTTCGAGGTCAGCCCTTCCGGCTCCAGGAAGATCTGGTGCTGGTTGCGATCGGCGAAGCGCATCACTTTGTCCTCGATCGACGGGCAGTAGCGCGGACCGATCCCTTCGATCACGCCGGCGTACATCGGGCTGCGATCGAGGTTATTGCGGATCACGTCGTGGGTTTTCTCGTTGGTATGCGTGATATAGCACGGCACCTGCTGCGGATGCTGTGCTGCATTCCCCATGAACGAGAAGACCGGCATTGGGTTATCACCGTGCTGTTGCGCCAGCACGCTGAAATCAATGGTGCGCGCATCAATACGCGGCGGCGTACCGGTTTTCAGGCGGCTAACGCGCAGCGGCAGTTCGCGCAGACGGCGAGACAGTGGAATAGACGGCGGATCGCCAGCACGGCCGCCGCTGTAGTTATCCAGACCGATATGAATTTTACCGTCAAGGAATGTGCCCACGGTCAGCACCACGGCTTTGGCGCGGAATTTGAGGCCCATCTGGGTCACGGCACCCACGACGCGATCGTTCTCAACGATTAGATCTTCAACCGCCTGCTGGAAAATCATCAGGTTCGGCTGATTCTCCAGGGCGGTACGCACCGCCTGACGATAAAGTACGCGGTCTGCCTGAGCACGGGTCGCACGCACAGCGGGACCTTTACTCGCGTTTAGTATCCTAAACTGGATGCCGGCCCGATCGATCGCTTTCGCCATCAGGCCGCCAAGTGCATCCACTTCTTTTACCAGGTGTCCTTTCCCAATGCCGCCAATCGCCGGATTACAGGACATTTGTCCCAGCGTGTCGATATTGTGTGTCAAAAGCAGGGTCTGCTGACCCATTCGCGCTGCGGCCATTGCGGCCTCAGTGCCTGCGTGACCCCCGCCAATGATGATGACGTCAAAAGGATCCTGATAAAACATGGTGGTCTGCCTCGCGTAAAGCGGTATGAAAATGGATTGAAGCCCGGGCCGTGGATTCTACTCAACTTTAGTCTTTCGAGAAAGCATTGGGATCCTGGGCTATTAAAAAGAAGATCTTTTTATTTAGAGATCTGTTCTATTGTGATCTCTTATTAGGATCGCGAACCTGTGTGGATAAGTCCGATCTCATAAAGAAGATCATGCGGTTAGAAAGGATCGTTTGCTGTGAATGATCGGTGATCCTGGACCGTATAAGCTGGGATCAGATCGCGACTTTATACACAGGCCAAAAACGGCGCTACGGTTGTTATTTGGATAACTACGGGTTAATACGAGCTTTTAACCAGAGTTATCCACATCTGTTCGCGCGATCTTTAATCGTTTTTGAGTAAATTTTTCCATTCCGCGAGCCAGATCTCGGCTGGATCCTCCGGAATGTCATGATCGAGGATGTTGATCTTGAGTGTTTCGCCCAGCTGTTTTGCTCCGCAGGAGGTAACAGCGGCTTCGACTTTCTCTATTGCCCCGCAAAAGGTGTCATATTCACGACTGCCGATCCCCACTGCGCCAAAACGGACGTTTGACAGGTCGGGCTGCTGTTCCAGCAGTTCGTCATATAAAGGTTGCAGATTATCCGGCAGATCCCCCGCGCCGTGCGTGGAGGTGATCAGCAGCCAGACCCCGTCAGTCGGGAGATCTTCAAGCAACGGGCCGTGCAGGGTTTCCGTGGAAAAGCCCGCCTCTTCCAGCTTTTCAGCCAGATGTTCCGCTACGTATTCCGCACCACCAAGGGTGCTGCCGCTGATAAGGGTAATGTCCGCCATTGATCGCTCGCCCAGATAAAGAGACGGCCATTGTACGCTGTGAACGAGCTGGGATCTACCTGTGGAAAATGTGGGAATGAATTTGCCCGATCACGGGCGGATGGTACGCATGATCGGGTTTTGCAAGGAGATCAGGGTCTCGGTGGACTGAATTTCATCTATTGTTTGGATCTTGTTGATAAGTACCTGCTGGAGCGCGTCGATGGATCGGCACATAACTTTAATAAAGATGCTGTAGTGCCCGGTGGTGTAGTACGCCTCGGTGACTTCATCCAGCGCGTTCAGTTTCGCCAGGGCAGAAGGGTAGTCTTTGGCGCTTTTAAGAATGATGCCGATGAAGCAGCAGACGTCGTAACCCAGCTGCTTAGGGCTGACGTCAATGCGCGCACCGGTAATGATCCCTGCCTGTTTCATCTTTTCTACGCGAACGTGAATGGTTCCCGGGCTGACGCCAAACTGTTTTGCCAGTTCGGCGTAGGCGGTACGGGCATTAGCCATTAAGGCCTCCAGAATGCCGCGGTCGAGATTGTCGATCTGATAATTTTCCATAGCTTTTTCTTATGAAGATTAATGAATCACTCTATTCTAGCGCCATATTTTATCGAATCAAAAGTGAAGGTGGCTTTTTGTTGATGGGTTATTGAATAAGGTGCCGTTTCTGTTGCTTAATCAATATCAACAGGACGCAGGAGTATAAATAATGAAAACCGCTTACATCGCAAAACAACGCCAGATTAGTTTCGTAAAGTCCCATTTTTCCCGCCAGCTGGAAGAGAAGCTTGGGCTGATTGAAGTCCAGGCACCGATCCTCAGCCGCGTGGGTGACGGGACGCAGGATAACCTCTCTGGATGCGAAAAAGCGGTACAGGTGAAAGTGAAAACACTGCCAGACGCCCAGTTCGAAGTGGTTCATTCACTGGCGAAGTGGAAGCGTCAGACCCTGGGACAACACGACTTCAGCGCGGGCGAAGGGCTCTACACGCACATGAAAGCCCTTCGCCCCGATGAAGATCGCCTTTCACCGATTCATTCTGTTTACGTTGACCAGTGGGACTGGGAGCGCGTAATGGGTGATGGTGAACGTCATATCGGTACGCTGAAATCCACCGTTGAGGCGATCTACGCCGGGATCAAAGCAACCGAAGCGGCAGTGAGCAAAGAGTTTGGTCTGGCAACGTTCCTGCCGGATACGATCCACTTTGTCCACAGCCAGGAACTGCTGACCCGTTTCCCGGATCTGGATGCCAAAGGCCGCGAGCGTGCGATCGCCAAAGAATTAGGTGCTGTGTTCCTGATCGGTATCGGCGGCAAATTGTCTGATGGCAAACGCCACGACGTTCGTGCGCCTGATTATGATGACTGGAGTACTGCGGGTGAGGGCGAATTTGCCGGGCTGAACGGCGATATTCTTGTCTGGAACCCGATACTGGAAGACGCATTCGAGCTCTCTTCTATGGGGATCCGCGTGGATGCTGACGCGCTGAAGCGCCAGCTGGCGGTCACCGGTGATGAAGACCGTCTCAAACTCGAGTGGCACCAGGCGCTGCTGCGCGGAGAAATGCCGCAGACGATTGGCGGTGGTATCGGCCAGTCCCGTCTGACCATGCTGCTGCTGCAATTACCTCATATCGGTCAGGTTCAGTGTGGCGTCTGGCCGCAGCAGGTACGTGAAAGCGTTGGCTCTCTTCTGTAATTAACGCTGCCAGCGTCTGAGCAGGCGACTACGCAGCCCGGTATCAAAGCGCCAGATATGATCGAAGATGCGCATGATGCCGGGTTTTCCATGGGCGGACATCGCCACCGCATGAAAACGGTGTTGATGCACCCGCTGTAATTCCTTCACCTTATTGACCACATCATCCGGTAGCCGCTGGGCAATAAAATCGGAAATCACCACAGCGTCAGCGTCGTACCAGTCGCCGCCCTGCATACGCTCCACAATGCTGCGAAAACAGCTTGCCAGATCGGTTCCACCGCGAAAACGCTGGCTCAGGAAGCGGATTGCCTGCTCGATCCCCTGCTGGTTCGTCAGCTCATAGCCCACGACTTCGCTGGAGAACAGCATGATGAAGCAGCGACGGCGATCGGCGAGCGCCACGCGCATCAGTGCCAGACAGAACGCCTTCGCACACTGCTCGTTAAACCCACCCATCGATCCGGACGTATCCACGCAAACTATGAATGGCCCGCGCGGCTGTTCATCAAAATCCTGATGAACCACAGGACGCTGGCTTACCTTCTCGCGCCAGGCTTCGCCGTGCAGCCGGTAGGTGAGGAGCTGTTTTTCCACCAGCCGACGGTAAAACTCATACTCCAGCTCGGTCATCCCGAGCGTGCTCAGTTCCGTGGGCAGCAGGCGTAAAATGTCATCACTCTGCTGGAGCCCGTCGACCTGCTCCGGCACGGTAGCCGGTTCGCGCACCAGGGTGCGGAAAGTCTCCATGGGGGCATCTTTCTTTGGGACCGACTTTGCCTCCCTTGAGCGACCCAGCTGTTCTGCAAGCTTCATCAGCTCGGGCTGCTGCGCCAGAAAATCGCCGTATTTGACGATCAGCTGATAGTCCCCGCGCCGGAGCTGACCGGCGCTCATATCCCAGAGACGCCCTGCGGCGTTTTCATTCTCCACCAGCACCTGCTCAAGCTGGCCGCTTAAGGTCATGCGCTCCTGAACTTCACTGAGCAGCTGTTCGCGCTCTTCGTCCAGCAGCTGCTGGTTTAGCGTCGTGGCCTGCACCACCAGGCTGAGGCGCCAGCGCTGTAAGAAGAGGGTGTGCAGTGCGGGAGTGAACGTGGCGTTATCCGTGACCAGCGCCCGGGCCTGGCTGGCAAACGGAGAGTGGACCTTGTCGAGCAGCGTCAGGGTTTGCGGAAGCTGAACGATAAACTGCGATGTGGAGAGCCGCTGGCACTGCTGATAACAGGCCACCTCTTCCGTTAGCTCAGGCGGAACTTCGGTCTCCCTGAACCGCTGACGCAAATTTTCCCGCCAGCGCGGAAGATCGTCCGTCATTGCTTTTTTGAGCTTCGGAAATTTTTCAAAGAAGGCTGCCAGCTGCGGCGAAGCCAGAAGGGTTATGACCACTTCTTCGATCAACCCTTCCTCGCTGACGGCCAGCATGACGTTAAGCGTATCCAGAGTTAGCATTGACGCGCCTGTTTAATCTGCGCGCTGACGTCCTGCAGGCTGGCTTCGATGCGACCTAGCCAGTCACTATGAATAAAGAGGCATTTTTGCTGCTCGCTAAAGCGGGTGTGCTGCTGGTGCCATTCCGTATCCAGCGCGTCCAGCTGCTGCTTAATCTCCTCGGGGACGCTGTCAGAGGCGGTTCCCGGCAGCGCGAGACGCGAGCCCTGCAGGCTGACGTCGCGGATCACCAGGTGCTGGCTGCTGTCCACTTCCATATTCAGCGGCTGCGCGAAACCGATGCCGTTGAGCTTTCCACGGATCTCTCCGCCCTTATCCAGCCACTGTGCCAGCGCCTCACGCTCAATCGTCACATGCACCACCTGCATATCATGCAGCTTAAGCGGCTGTTGGAGCAGCAGGGTCAGCGTCGGGCTGTTGAGTTCGGAGGGTAATTCATAGTGCGGTTTGCGTGCGAACATTCCCCCCAGGCGATTCACTTTCAACGCGGTTTTATCACTTTGCTGCTGCTGGAGCTGGATGCGCCGCTGGGCAATCGCCCCCAACTGATTGAGCATCGCCTGCTGTCCCCAGGCGTGTCCGGTCATCAAAACGTCAAGCTGCTGCTGCATCAGGTTCATGCCTTCCGCGTCGTGCCAGAGGCAGTCTTTCAGCAGGATCAGATCAATGGGTGCCACGGCATCGCGGCCGCTGAACAGGGCGCTGGCCTGCAGCAGACGGATCGCTTTTTTCCAGCGGCGATCGGAGACATAGGGCGCCGAGGGAAGGTGATCAAGCTGCTGACGCAGCAGATAGATCAGCTCGAATACCGCGTCCGGCAATTTGATTTTGCCAATATCCTGCTGCCACTGGTGGTACTCCTCATCCGTCACCTGCAGCGAAGCGGGTACCGGATTTTCGCTCTCGTCCTGCTGGCTGACCAGCATGGAGCGGAAGTTGGATTTATCCTGTACTTTGTCCAGCCACAGGCGGATCAGCATACGGTCATACAGCGCTTCCAGGCTGCTGTCGGCTTCAGGCAGTTCGTTTGAGGCGGCCACCAGCAGGCGCATTGGGATTTTTTCTTCACTGGCGCCGTTGCGGAACCGACGTTCGTTTATCGCCGTGAGCAGGGTGTTCAGAATGGCCGGTCCCGCTTTCCAGATCTCATCAAGAAAGACAATTTCAGCCTCCGGAAGATACCCTTCTGTCAGACGCTGATAGCGCCCCTCATCTTTCAGTGCCTGAATGGAAAGTGGGCCAAAAACTTCTTCTGGGGTGGAAAACCGGGTCATGAGATATTCGAAGGCGCGGGCGTTCTGAAAAGCAAATTTTAGCCTGCGGGCAATCAGGCTTTTGGCAATGCCCGGCGGACCCAGCAAAAACACGCTCTCGCCGCTCAACGCCGCCAGTAAACAGAGGCGAATGGCGTGGCTACGCTCGAAAAGGCCTTTCTCCAGCGCGCTGCTAAGGCGGGAAATTCTTTCTGCTAATAAATGTGAGTGAGCCATAATAGTTTTGCATCCTTTCGCCGTCGTGGCGGCCAATTGAAGCGAGTATAGACGTTTCAGTCAGGGCTGGTAATAGACTGAAGTGCGGCGCAATTTTCTTTGCGCTACATTAATGCGGTTGCATTTAGGGGTACGATTTTGCAATGAATCGTGCATACTGTGCGCTTTTTGTGGGCCAAGGGACCAGGAACACATTTGTTATTTAAACGAAAAGACTAGTCTATGAGCACTGATAATAAGCAATCATTACCCGCAATAACGCTTGCGGCGATCGGGGTTGTCTACGGTGATATTGGCACCAGCCCGCTTTATACGCTTCGTGAATGTCTGTCCGGCCAGTTTGGCTTTGGTGTTGAGCGCGATGCCGTATTTGGCTTCCTGTCCCTCATCTTCTGGCTGCTGATCCTGGTGGTTTCCGTTAAATATCTCTCCTTCGTTATGCGTGCTGATAACGCAGGTGAAGGCGGGATCCTGACCCTGATGTCCCTTGCAGGGCGCAACACCTCAGCCAGAATGACCTCCGTTCTGGTGATTATCGGCCTGATTGGCGGCAGCTTCTTCTACGGAGAGGTGGTTATCACGCCCGCGATTTCGGTCCTCTCGGCGATAGAGGGGCTGGAAATTATTGCCCCGCAGCTCGATTCATGGGTTGTTCCTCTGGCCATTATTGTCCTGACGCTGCTGTTTATGATCCAGAAGCACGGTACCGGGCTGGTGGGCAAACTGTTTGCGCCGATTATGCTGGCCTGGTTCCTGATCCTGGCCGCGCTTGGTTTGCGCAGCATTATCGCGAATCCGGAAGTGCTGCATGCGCTAAACCCTTACTGGGCCGTGCATTTCTTCCTTGAATACAAAGTGGTTTCCTTCGTGGCGCTGGGTGCCGTCGTGCTCTCCATCACCGGTGTGGAAGCGCTATATGCTGACATGGGGCACTTCGGGAAACTGCCTATCCGCGTGGCATGGTTTATTGTGGTGCTACCGTCGCTGGTGCTGAACTATTTCGGCCAGGGCGCGCTGTTGCTTAAAAATCCGGAAGCGATCAAGAACCCGTTCTTCCTGCTGGCGCCTGACTGGGCGCTGGTGCCGATGCTGATTCTGGCGACGCTGGCGACCGTCATTGCCTCTCAGGCGGTGATTTCCGGCGTGTTTTCTCTGACGCGCCAGGCCGTGCGTCTGGGGTATCTCTCACCGATGCGCATCATCCATACCTCTGAGATGGAGTCGGGCCAGATCTACATCCCGTTCGTTAACTGGCTGCTCTATTTCGCGGTTGTGATTGTTATCGTCAGCTTCGAGCACTCCAGCAACCTGGCGGCGGCGTACGGTATTGCGGTAACCGGTACGATGGTGCTGACATCGCTTCTCTCCACCACGGTAGCGTACCGAAACTGGCACTGGAATAAATTCCTCGTGGCGATGATTCTGGTGGGCTTCCTGTGCATTGACGTGCCGCTATTCTCCGCAAACCTCGACAAGATTGTCTCCGGCGGCTGGCTGCCGCTGACGCTGGGTCTGGTGATGTTCATCGTCATGACCACCTGGAAAAGCGAGCGTTTCCGTCTGCTGCGCCGCATGCACGAGCACGGGAACTCTCTTGAGGCGATGATCGCTTCTCTGGAGAAATCCCCGCCGGTCCGCGTGCCGGGCACAGCGGTGTACATGTCTCGCGCCCTGAACGTCATTCCCTTCGCGCTGATGCATAACCTCAAGCACAACAAAGTGCTGCACGAGCGCGTGATCCTGCTGACGCTGCGTACCGAAGATGCACCTTACGTTCACAACGTGCGTCGTGTGCAAATCGAGCAGCTCTCCCCGACATTCTGGCGTGTGGTGGCGAGCTACGGCTGGCGTGAAACGCCAAATGTGGAAGAGGTGTTCCACCGCTGCGGTCTGGAAGGGCTGAGCTGCCGGATGATGGAGACGTCGTTCTTTATGTCTCACGAATCGCTTATCATCGGCAAGCGCCCTTGGTATTTGCGCCTGCGCGGCAAGCTGTACCTGATCCTGCAGCGTAACGCCCTGCGCGCGCCTGACCAGTTTGAGATCCCGCCTAACCGCGTGATAGAGCTGGGTACGCAGGTCGAGATTTAAGTCCTTTCGAAAATGCCGGGTGGCGCTGCGCTTACCCGGCCTACCAAACCCGTAGGCCCGTGCAAGTGAAGCGCCGTCGGGCTATTTCTCCCATCAATATTTCACTTAGCGAAACGTTTCGACGTCGATCACAAATCTGTTACGTCATGATGGTTTTCTGAACATTTCTGGCGCTACACTACTTTTAGCGAAACGTTTCGCTAGTGGAGCAAGAAAATGAAGAAAGGCACGGTACTCAACTCAGAAATCTCATCGGTTATTTCCCGTCTTGGGCATACCGATACGCTGGTGGTTTGCGATGCAGGCTTACCGGTTCCGCGCAGCACAACCCGTATTGATATGGCGTTAACGCAGGGTGTTCCTTCGTTTATGCAGGTACTGGAAGTCGTGACGGCAGAGATGCAGGTTGAGGCAGCCATTCTCGCGGCGGAAATCAAACAACATAATCCGCAACTCCACGAAACGTTGCTCAGCCATATTGAGCAACTGCAACAACACCAGGGAAACACCATAGAAATTCGTTACACAACGCACGAGCAGTTCAAACAACAAACCGCAGACAGTCAGGCGGTAATTCGCAGCGGGGAGTGTTCCCCGTATGCGAATATCATTCTCTGTGCTGGCGTCACCTTCTGAGGCCATCATGGACGCATTACTGCAACTCAAAGGGATCGATAAGTCGTTCCCGGGCGTAAAAGCCCTCTCCGGCGCGGCGCTGAACGTCTACCCCGGGCGCGTAATGGCGCTGGTGGGGGAAAACGGCGCCGGCAAATCCACCATGATGAAAGTGCTGACCGGTATCTATCAACGCGATGCCGGTTCACTCCTCTGGCTGGGTAAAGAAACCACCTTCACTGGCCCGAAATCTTCTCAGGAAGCGGGTATCGGCATTATTCACCAGGAGCTGAACCTGATCCCGCAGCTCACCATTGCGGAAAACATCTTCCTCGGCCGCGAGTTTGTTAACCGGTTCGGCAAAATCGACTGGAAAACTATGTATGCCGAAGCGGACAAGCTGCTGGCGAAGCTGAACCTGCGCTTTAAGAGCGACCGTCTGGTAGGCGATTTGTCGATTGGCGATCAGCAGATGGTGGAAATCGCGAAGGTGCTGAGCTTTGAGTCGAAGGTCATCATTATGGATGAACCGACCGACGCCCTGACCGATACCGAAACCGAATCCCTGTTCCGCGTTATCCGCGAGCTGAAGTCGCAGGGGCGCGGGATTGTCTATATCTCTCACCGCATGAAAGAGATCTTCGAGATCTGCGACGACGTCACCGTTTTCCGTGACGGGCAGTTTATTGCCGAGCGCGAAGTGGCCACGCTGACCGAAGATACGCTCATTGAAATGATGGTGGGACGTAAGCTTGAAGATCAATATCCGCATCTGGATAAAGCGCCGGGAGAGATCCGCCTGAAGGTAGACAACCTCTGCGGTCCGGGTGTGAACGACGTGACCTTTACCCTGCGCCAGGGCGAGATCCTGGGCGTGGCGGGCTTGATGGGTGCCGGACGTACCGAGCTGATGAAAGTATTGTACGGCGCACTGCCGCGCACCAGCGGTTATGTCACCCTTGACGGCCATGAAGTGGTCACCCGCTCTCCGCAGGATGGTCTGGCGAACGGCATCGTCTATATCTCCGAAGACCGCAAACGCGATGGCCTGGTGCTGGGCATGTCGGTAAAAGAGAACATGTCCCTGACCGCGCTGCGCTATTTCAGCCATAGCGGTGGAAGCCTGAAGCATAAAGACGAACAGCAGGCGGTCAGCGATTTTATCCGCCTCTTTAACGTCAAAACCCCGTCGATGGAGCAGGCGATTGGCCTGTTATCCGGCGGGAATCAGCAGAAAGTGGCGATTGCGCGCGGGCTGATGACGCGCCCGAAAGTGCTGATCCTCGACGAGCCAACCCGCGGCGTGGACGTGGGCGCGAAGAAAGAGATCTATCAGCTGATT
>NZ_CDRQYH010000075.1:0-17063 GCF_977039595.1 Enterobacter sp. | reverse complement strand
GGACTTTAATTTCCATACGAATCTCAAAAGTGATCATAAGCTCCCCTGTATTCAGAGGAGCAGATTAACCCCTGGATCAATTTTCAACCGCTGGGGTGGATCAGTTTTGCACCGTTGGTAACATTTAGGGGTGTTCTCGGCAAACCAGGCGTGACGAGGCCCCCAGGTGCGCGCCACCGCAATATAAACATCCAGCAGCGTCAGCCTTTCCCCCAGCGCGAACGGGGCAGCCTTGAGCTGGCTTTCGAACCACAAATAGAGGGACTTCCGGTATTCGATGCAGTTTTTCTGCAGCTGTTCGGGCGCATCCGGCACCCAGCGTTCGGGATAGTCCGCATACGTAAACGTGGGGTAGACGTTGGCCACAAACCAGATGAGCAAACGCTGAAACTGCTGGCGTTCGGCCTGCCCCACGGGCGGCGCGAGATCGGGACATCTGTCGAGCACCATCAGGGCAATCGCCGCCGTTTCGGTCATGATGGCGCCATTTTCCAGCTCCAGCGTAGGTACCTGACACAGCGGGTTGAGCTTTTGCAGTAATTCACGCTGCGGACCGGGCTGGTCAAACCCGTCAACGTTGATAAATTGATAAGGGATATCAGCCAGGGTCAGCATCACTTCACCGATCGCCGAGCCCCAGCCGGGTACGCCATAGAGTTTAATCATGTTGCCCCCTCGGGAATGAAAACCCTAAGTGTAGAGTACCCTTAGTAGGTTATCCCAGGCGGGTTGACCTCCGATTGCGCCACCGCTTCGCCCTGCTCGCCCCAGCGCGCCAGCACCTTCTGGTACTCTCCGCGCTTAATCGCGCCGTCCAGCGCGGCCTGCAGCGCGTAAACCAGCTCATTGCCCTTTTTAGTGGTCGTGGCAACAAACGCCTTCTTCGGCCCTAACCCCACGACGCGGGTTTTGCCGGTGAGCGCGGCTTTCCAGGATGAAACCGACTGAGGGCCAAAGAACACATCTGCCCTGCCGGACTGGATATAGAGATTGCCCGAGGCATCGTCGTGGAGATAGACCGGCAGCGCGGGCGCCCGCCCCGCCTTTTTGTTCTCTTCGTTCCAGCCCAGCAGGATGCGCTCCTGATTGGTGCCAGAGCCAACAATCACCCTTTTCCCGGCCAGATCTGCCGCGCTTTTGATTGACTGAATATCGCTGGTGGATTTCACTGAAAACGCCAGCGAATCGACGCGATAGGTCGCAAAATCAAACTTCTCTTTACGCTGTTCGGTCACCGCAATGTTCACCAGCGCCACGTCGTAGCGCCCGGAAGCGATCCCCAGCGGCCAGTCTTCCCACGCCGTCGGCACCAGCTTTAGCTTCAGCCCCAGGCTGCCCGCCAGCAGGCGGGCGATATCCGGGTCGCTGCCAATCCGCGTGCGGTTATCGCTGGCCAGCAGCGCCAGCGGCGGGGAGTTCAGCATCGAGACGGCGACCGTCAGCGTACCCGGCTCAACGAATTTATAACCGGCGGGGATCTTCGCCACGGCCTGCCGATCCACCGTCACCGGCAGCGGCTGCTCGTTGGCTTTCAGATCGATGCTGGCGTGGCTCGCCGTCGTAAAAAGTAGCCCCGCCAGAAGTCCGTATTTCATCTGCGCTCCTTACAGCACTTTTGACAAGAACTGGCGCGTTCGCGCGTGTGACGGACGGTTTAACACCTCGTCACTGCTGCCCTGCTCGACAATTTTTCCGTCGACCATAAACACCACCTGATCCGCCACTTCCCGGGCAAAGCCGATCTCGTGAGTGACCACCACCAGCGTAGTGCCGGAGCGGGCCAGTTTTTTGATCACGTCCAGCACTTCCCCCACCAGCTCCGGATCCAGCGCCGAGGTGGGTTCATCAAACAGCATCACGCGTGGACGTAACGCCAGCGCGCGGGCAATGGCAATACGCTGCTGTTGCCCGCCGGAAAGATGCCGGGACCAGGCATCGGCTTTATCCCGCAGTCCGACCACATCCAGCAGGCTGTACGCTCTTTCCACCGCCTCTTTTTTGCTGAGCTTTTTATGCGCGATGGGCGCCTCAATCAGGTTTTCCAGCACCGTGAGGTGCGGAAAGAGGTTGAAGTTCTGAAAAACGTAGCCCACGTTGACGCGCTGTTTGAGGATCTCTTTCTCCTTCAGCTCGTAGAGCTTGTCGCCCTGACGACGGTAGCCAATGTAGTCCCCGTCAATCTGAATAAAGCCTTCGTCGACGCGCTCCAGATGGTTAATGGTGCGCAGCAGCGTCGATTTGCCCGACCCGGACGGCCCGAGAATAACCGTCACGGAACCGGGCGGGATCTCAAGCGAAACGTTGTCGAGCGCTTTATGGCGTCCAAAATACTTGCTGACGCCGGTAATCGAGATATGTCCTTCAGGAGAGGCTTGCATGGATAGGCTCCTGTGCTGTCGTGGTGGTGACGGAACGGGTACGACGAGCGGCACGATTCTGATTAACCGCAGAGCGGCGTTCGCTGCGGGCAAGTGCGCGTTCAACACCGTACTGGATAGCGGACAGGACGGTGGTGATCGCCAGGTACCACGCGGCACCGACCATCAGCAGCGGGATCACCTCCTGCGTGCGGTTGTAGATCATCTGGATGGTATAGAACAGTTCCGGCATCGCCAGGACGTACACCATCGCCGTGCCCTTGGCGAGGCTGATGATTTCATTGAAGCCCGACGGCAGAATAGTGCGCAGCGCCTGAGGCAAAATGATGCGGACCGTGCGGCGCCAGGCCGGCAGGCCGAGCGCGGCGGCGGCCTCATACTGCCCGTGATCGACCCCGAGGAATCCGCCGCGAATGATCTCGGCGGTATAGGCGCTCTGCACCAGGGTTAACCCCACCACTGCGGTAGAGAACTGCCCCAGCACGTTGATGGTTTCAAAGCTGCCCCAGGTGATGCCGGTGAACGGCACGCCGAGCGAGAGCGTGTCGTAGAGATAGGAAAAGTTGTACAGGATAATCAGCACGACGATCAGCGGCAGCGAGCGAAACAGCCAGATGTAGGCCCACGCCAGGCTGCTCAGCAGCCAGGAAGAAGAGAGTCTCGCCAGGGCCAGCATGCCGCCAAACACCACGCTCAGCGCGGTACCGATCAGCGTCAGCAACAGGGTCTGCCCGACGCCTTCGAGGATCACCGGGTCGAAGAACCAGCGGGCGAACACCGCCCACTCCCAGCGCGGGTTAAAGGCGACTGACTGAATCACGACCGCCAGGACAAACAGCGCCACCGCGGCGCCGACGGCCCGCAGCGGATAACGCGCCGGGACCACCTTAATGGTTTCAACGTTGCTCATCGTCGTTCCTCATGCGGTTTTACTGAACGCTTCGCGTACCAGCGTTTTCGTGAATCGCAGCCGACCGTCAAACGGCGGCTGGCTGTACTCTTCCGGATCGCGGTTCAGATCGAACTGCGCCTGATAGCCCTGGCTGAGATAGAGCCTGACCGCTTCCGGCTGGCGAAAGCCGGTTGTCAGGTAGATCTGACTGTACCCTGCCAGCACCGCCCTGCGCTCAAGCTCCTGCACCACGCGCCCGGCAAGCCCCTGCTGACGCAGGGTTTTGTCCGTCCAGATGCGTTTGATTTCTGCGGTGCGTTCGTCGAACGGTTTGTACGCGCCGGTGGCAATAATCTTCCCGTCGCGCTCCAGCACGATAAACAGCCCCTGCGGCGCTAAATACCACTCGGTGAGCTCAATTTCCGCATCTTTGGAGAAGTAGTCCCCGTATCGGGCCGCATATTCCCCGAACAGCCCCTCGATAATGGGCTGAAGCTCGGCATCTTCCGGTGAAACATCACGAAATCGTTCGCTCATCACGCCTCCTTAATCACCCAGGCCTGCCGGGTTCACTTCTGACTGAGGAATGCGCTCAACCCCTTCACCCCAGCGGTTCAGCACTTTGTCGTAATCGCCGTTTTTGATGACGCCATTCAGCGCGGTTTGCACCGGCTCAACCAGCCCGCTGCCTTTCTTCAGCGTCACCGCGATGTGCGCCGCCTTCGGCCAGCCGCCGTCGACGCTACCCACCAGTTTGGTTTTCCCGTTCAGCGCCGCTTTCCATGCGCCAATCACGTTCGGACCAAAGTAGGCATCCGCGCGCCCGGACTGCAGCGCCAGGGTTTGGGCGGCATCGTCTTTGGTATAGATCGGGGTAAAGGGCTTCAGTCCTTTCTTCAGATTTTCAGCATTCCATGCCAGCAGGATGGCCTCCTGATTGGTGCCGGAGCCGACGATAATCCGCAGCCCGGCAATGTCTTCCGCCTTCTGCAGCGACGTAATCGGGCTGGTGGATTTCACATAAAAGCCGAGGGAGTCCTTCCGGTAGGTGGCGAAATCAAACTTCTCTTTACGCTCTTTGGTAACGGTGATGTTGCTGATGGCCGCATCGTATTTCCCGGACGCCACGCCCAGGGGCCAGTCTTCCCAGGAGGTTGGCACCACGTTCAGCTCCAGCCCCAGGCTGTCGGCGACCAGACGGGCGACGTCAACCTCGCTTCCCAGCAGCGTTTTGTTGTCGTCGGAGAAAACCGTCAGCGGCGGTTGATTGAGGCCCGCCACCGCCACGGTAAATTTCCCCGGCACGGCAAAGCGATAGTCTTTCGGCAGCTGTGCCACCGCATCATTGTTTTTGGCGGTATTAATCGGCGTTTTATTGGCCTCAATGCTCACGCCGGTGCCGTTAATATTGACGTTCTCTGCCCAGACGGCAGGGGTAAAGGCCAGCGCGAGCGCCAGAACAAGCGATGATTTCTGCATAGCGGGGTTCTCTTTTATTGTTGTGTGTACTGGTTTTTCGGTTGGTCTAAGCCAAGGCTTTCGCGCAGCGTGGTGCCCGGGTAGTCGGTACGGAACAGGCCGCGGGCCTGCAGAACAGGTACCACCTGGTCAACAAAGCGCGGGAAGGTGTCCGGCGTGCCGCCCTGAATGATGAAGCCGTCTGCGGCATAGCCTTCGAACCAGGCCTGCAGACCATCGGCTACCTCTTCCGGCGTACCGGAAAAGCGTGGACGAGGCGAAGCGGCTTCAAGGGCCACCTGACGCAGGGTTAAGTTGCGCTCTCGGGCATTACGCTTAATTTCATCGGTGGTGCTGCGGAAGCTGTTTTTGCCTAAGTCGCCGATATCCGGGAACGGCTCGTCGAGCGGATACTGGCTGAAATCGTGATGTTCAAAATAGCGTCCGAGGTAATTGAGGGCGTCGTTAATCGACACCAGCGCCGCCGTGGTCTGGTACTGATTTTCCACGTCATCGGCGTCTTTACCCACAATCACGCTGACGCCCTGGAAAATATGGAGATCCGAGGCGCGGCGGCCGTTTGTTTCCAGCTGCTGTTTTACGTCCTGATAAAAGGCTTTTGCCTCGTCGAAGGTCTCGTGGTGGGTGAAAATGGCGTCGGCATGTTTCGCCGCCAGTTTTTTCCCGTCGTCCGACGCCCCGGCCTGAAAGACAATCGGGCGACCCTGCGGCGTGCGGCCAATATTCAGCGGACCGGCGACCTGGAAGAAGTCACCGTGGTGATCGAGCGTATGCAGTTTGGCCGGGTCAAAAAATTGACCGCTCTCTTTGTTGCGGATAAACGCGTCGCCTTCCCAGGAATCCCACAGCCCTTTCACCACGTCAAGATACTCATCGGCAATGCGATAGCGCAGCGCGTGTTCGGGGTGTTTTTCGCGGGAAAAGTTCTTCGCCGACCCTTCCAGCGGCGAGGTCACCACGTTCCAGCCCGCGCGGCCGTTGCTGAGGTGATCGAGGCTGGCAAACTGGCGCGCCGTGGTAAAGGGCTCGCTGTAGGAGGTGGATAAGGTTCCCACCAGTCCCAGGCGCGAGGTGATGCTGGCCAGTGCGGAAAGCACGGTTAACGGTTCAAAACGATTCAGAAAATGAGGGATCGATTTCTCGTTAATATAGAGACCATCGGCCACAAAGAGAAAATCGAGCTTACCTTCCTCGGCCTTTAACGCCGTCGCTTTCACGAAGTCGAAATTAATACTGGCGTCGGCGATCGCCGCAGGATGGCGCCACGCGGACATATTTCCGGATGCACCATGCAGAATGGTGCCCAGCCGCAGTTGTCGGGTTGCAGACATATTTACCTCTCCTGAATTAAACGTGTTGCAGGGCTTTTTCCGCAAGCTGTGCAAAATAGCGGGCAGCGGGCTCAATCAGTGCTTCATCCGGGTTGAAGGCCGGATGATGTAAACCAAACGGGCTGTTGCTGCCAATGCTGACAAACGCGCCGGGAACTGACTGCAAATAGACCGCAAAATCTTCCCCGCCCATATGCAGCTCGGCGTGCCGGGTTTCGTAGCCTGCTTCTCTGGCGACCGAGGTGGCGAAATCGGCCCAGCGCTCGTCGTTCACCAGCGCGGTGGGCCCGGCATACCAGGTGATATCAATCTGCGCGCTGAAGGCGCTGGCAAACCCGGCGGCGATTTCACCCACGCGGGCTTTCACATTCTGCTGCACTTCCGTGCGATGGGTGCGCAGCGTGCCTTCCAGCTCGACGCTTTCCGGCAGCACGTTCCAGGTGTTACCGCCCGCGATGCGGGTCACGCTCAGCACCACCGAATCCAGCGTGTTGACGTTGCGGCTGGCGACGCTTTGCAGCGCCGTCACCAGCTGGCTTGCCAGCACAATGGCGTCGTTGCCTTCGTGAGGACGCGCGGCGTGCGCGCCTTTACCGGTAATGCGGATCACAAAGCGGTCGACGTTGGCATAGAACGGCCCGCCGCGGGTGGCGAACTCACCGACCGGCAGGCCGGGCTCGTTGTGCATGCCGAAAATCGCGCTGACGTCACGCAGGGCACCGGCGCGCACCATGCTCTTCGCACCGCCAAAGTTCTCTTCGGCAGGCTGAAACAGGATCCGCACCCGGCCGTTTAGCGAAGCTTCCCGCTCTTTCAGCTTTAACGCGGCACCGAGGATAACGCTGGTGTGAATATCGTGTCCGCAGGCGTGCATCACCCCTGCACGCTGCGAGCTGAACGGCACGCCGCTGCGCTCTTCTATCGGCAGGGCATCGATATCTGCCCGCAGCGCAACCAGCCTGCTGCCCGTCCCGATTTCCGCCACCAGCCCGGTCGACAGGTCGTAAGGCTGCGGGGCGATCCCGGCATTCGTCAGCCACTGGCGCAGGCGCGCGGTGGTTTCGACCTCCTGGCCGGACAGCTCCGGGTTCTGGTGCAGTTCGCGACGCCAGGCAATCAGCTGTTCGCCAAAGCTCATACGGTGACCTCCTTGTTAAGATGCGCCTCGGCAAGCAGGCGCAGCGACGCGACGCGCGTTGCTCCCTCCGCTACAGGCGTGTCGATGATAAATTCGTCAATGCCCCACTGCTGATGCAGCGCGTTGAGCTGTTCCAGAACCGAATCAGCGGTGCCCGCCAGCAGCGACTGCGCGCGCCGTGCAATGCGCACCGGCTCGCTGCCCGCCTGGCGCGCAAACGCGTAGGCCTGCTCTTCGCTGGCCACGGTGACACGCTGTCCGTTTGCCAGCTCAACGCCCCACACTTCGACCTTCTGCGCCAGCGCGTCTGCTTCGGCCTGCGTCGGCGCGACGATCGCCTGTACCGCCACTATCACGTCCCGCGCGCTGTTCTTACGCCAGGTCGATACCACCTCGCGCAGCAGGTCCGGATCGCCGTTCAGGTGCGCGGCAAACACAAAGTTCCAGTCGAGCCCGGCGGCCAGCAGCGCGCTATCGATACTCGCGCCCAGCAGGAAACCCTCAGCAGGCGACGGCGGCAGCGGCGTGGCGCGGACGGCCTCTTCATTAGACTGATGCTCAGGACGGATCCAGCGATCGAGCTGAGCCAGCTGTTCTGCAAAGCTGCCCTTTTCCTGTTGATTCAGGCCCTGCTGCAGCGCGCGGGTTGAGAGCGGTAATCCGCCGGGGGCTTTCCCGACGCCGAGATCGACGCGGCCAGGCGCCAGCGCGGCCAGCACGTTGAAATTCTCGGCGACTTTATAAGGGCTGTAGTGCTGTAGCATCACGCCGCCAGAGCCAACGCGAATGCGCGTGGTCTGTCCGAGGATCCAGGCAATCAGCAGCTCCGGCGCAGGGCTGGCAAGCTGTGGGGTGTTGTGGTGTTCGGCAATCCAGAAGCGGTGATAGCCCAGATTTTCTGCCTGCTGCGCCAGCGCCAGGGTACGCGCCAGCGCATCGGCAGCCGTTTCGTTTTCAGCGATGGGGCTTTTATCCAGAATGCTGATTCGCCATGACATGTTGCGTTCTCGTTTGACTTAACATGTCGACATTATTAAAGGCGCATTTCACCACTGAGAAACAATTAATTTACATTTAGTTTGCCGGAAATCAGATATATAAAACCATGCTAAGAATAAGACTTTAAGGAGGCGATCAGCGTTTCCACCTGCTCCCGACGGGTAATGCGGACGAAGCGAATATGGCTGTATTGCGGGTTTTGCAGATCGGCTTCATAGCGCGTGCGGTTATTACGCCAGGTTTTGATCGTCCAGATGATAATGGATTCTCTGCTGAAGAACGCGCGCCGGAAACTCTCTTTATTTCCCGTTCCGGGCCAAAGCTCGTGTTTATGCCAGGCCCGTTTTATTGCTCGGGTGACCGCCTGCCTGAGGGTGCGGGCAAACCCATAATCCACCCACACCACCACATCTACATTGCGCCATTTCACCGGTCGCGTACGGTTGTAGTTTCCGTCGAGCACCCAGTCTGGCGAAGCCTGTAGCGCCTGCTCCAGCTTTTCTTGAAACTCATCGTCCGGCGTGCCCTGCCAGTCAGCCTGCCAGTAGAGTCTGTCCATCTCGATACAGGGAATAGACAGCGCGGTTGCAATCTGCTTCGCCAGCGTGCTTTTTCCGCTCCCGCTGGTTCCGATGACGTTAATTTTCACCTCAGCCTCACTGTGTTAACGAAAACTGACCAAATGATAGCGTTTTCATCCTGTTAACGAAACGCTATTTCAGCATGACAATTTTTCCACAGTGACGATCTCCCTCTTGCAGTTTGGGTTATGTCATTTATTTGCATCGCCATCCCAAAATGCCCCTGAAAATATTTTCATTTTTATTACATCCGACAAAATTAACAGATTAAAAATAATGAACAGTGGGTATTTCAGGCAGTCAAAATTTCAGAGAGAATAAGCAGAAGACAGTTATAAAAAATAATCACACTCATCTTGCCGGAGCGTTTTCCGGATGTTTTTTATTCTTGCACATCATCATGGAGTTACTCATGAGGCGTAACACTCCCGTTACACAAAACGAGTATTTACTTAACGATGGTTCGACGTTAATGTCGACCACCGATACAAAAAGTCATATTACCTACGCTAATTCCGCTTTTATTGAAGCCAGCGGATATAAAGAAGAGCATCTTTTGGGCGAGCCGCATAACCTCATCCGCCATCCCGACATGCCTGCCGAAGCGTTTGGCGACATGTGGTTTACCCTGCAGCAAGGTGAGACCTGGACCGGGCTGGTGAAGAATCGTCGTAATAATGGCGATCACTACTGGGTGCGAGCAAACGTGACGCCGGTCTGGCAGGGCGGATCCCTGACGGGCTATATTTCCGTGCGAAATAAACCCACACGCGAGGAGATTGCGACCAGTGAAAAACTCTATACAAAAGTGCGTAATAACGAATTAAAACATTACCGTTTTTATAAAGGATTGCTGGTTCGACGCGGTTTATTTTCATTTATCTCGCTCTTTAAATGTCTCAGCACCCGTAAACGAATCCATCTTGGTATTGCGACGACGGCGTTACTCTCCTGTCTGGCCGTGTATTTATTTCCTGATAAATTTGTGCAATCGGCAAGTCTGGTGCTGCTGTTTACTTCCCTGGGTTATTATCTTCATGCGCAGATCGCCAGTCCGTTAAAATCCATTGTGCAACAGATGCAGCGCGTGGTTTCAGGACGTAAAACGGACTATTACCATTTTGACAGGATCGATGACATCGGGCTGATGATGCGCCTGGTGAATCAATCAGGTTTGAACCTGAATTAGCTGGTTGACGATGTCGGGGCGCAAATCAGCGGAATTAGCACCATCAGCCAGCAGGTTGCCAAAGAAGGTGCGGCGCTACAGACGCGCTCTGAAGAAACAGCAGACTTTCTGCAGCAAACCGCGTCGGCAGTAGAAGAGATTGCCAGCGCGGTGAAGCAGACGGCCGAAACCGCGAACGAGGCGATCCAGATGGCCGATCGCACCAGCGACAGCGCACACCGCGGTGAAGCGATGATGAAAGAGACCATCGGTATGATGCAGTCCGTGTCGCAGGATAACAGCCAGATCGTTGATATTATCAGCGTTATCGATCGCATTGCCTTCCAGACTAACATTCTTGCGCTGAACGCTGCCGTTGAAGCGGCGCGTGCGGGTGAAGCCGGGCGCGGTTTTGCCGTGGTGGCGGCTGAAGTGCGTAATCTTGCGCAGCACTCCGCGACGGCGGCAAAAGAGATCAAAGCGCTGATCGAGAAAAACGTCGCCAGCGTCAACGCTGGCGTGGAGAAAGTGGAACAGACCGAAACGCAGCTGACGGTTATGATCGACAACGTGCTGCGTGTCTCCTCCCTGATTAAGGAGATCGGCCACGCCACGCAGGAGCAAACCCAGGCGCTGACGCTCATCAACGCATCCATCTCCCGTATCGGTGCAATGACCCACAACAATACGGGGATGGTGGATAACGTCACTCACGCCGCGAATCACCTGACGGAGCGCACGACGCGCCTTAAGCAGGCGATTGCCGTTTTTGGCGGTTAGCCGTTCGGGGTCTGTGAAGCCTGAGATTATTTTTGTGCGTTATCGAAGATCCGTCACCCGCCTGTTACCGTTTCATGTTAACGGCGGGTGCTCTGAGGTAACCCCAATTTATACCATCTGGTAATAATTAAGATATTCTGATGATTAAATAATCAACCTCGCGATTGTTTTGACTAAAAACTCATCACGATTCAGCGTGTTGTGATCCCCGTCTGCTCTGACCACACGATTTCCTTCGACGTGCATCACTTTCGGCACGGTTATATTTTGCGTCGCTTATGAATTGCAGGTAGGATGCCTCGCCATGTTTCGCCTTATCCATACGCAGAATGACTGGGAAGGCGACATGTGTTTGCGCAGAAGCAATCGTTTGTATTGCGCTCTGCCAGGCAGGACTATCACGATAATGGTTCAGACAGGCAAACAGGTAACTCAATGAAAACAAGCAATAAAAGCGCAGCCGATCATCACGCTGCTAAACGTCGCTGGTTGAACTCCCACGAAGAGGGCTACCACAAAGCGATGGGCAACCGTCAGGTTCAAATGATCGCCATCGGCGGCGCTATCGGAACGGGTCTGTTTTTAGGTGCTGGTGCACGCCTGCAGATGGCTGGCCCGGCTCTCGCCCTGGTCTATCTGGTGTGCGGGATCTTCTCTTTCTTCATTCTACGCGCGCTGGGCGAGCTGGTACTGCATCGCCCTTCCAGCGGCAGCTTCGTCTCTTATGCCCGTGAATTCCTCGGTGAAAAAGCCGCTTACGTTGCGGGCTGGATGTACTTCGTCAACTGGGCAATGACCGGTATCGTCGATATCACCGCCGTAGCGCTGTATATGCACTACTGGGGCGCGTTTGGCGATGTGCCACAGTGGGTCTTTGCGCTTGGCGCGCTGGCGATTGTCGGCACCATGAACATGATCGGCGTGAAGTGGTTCGCGGAGATGGAGTTCTGGTTTGCGCTGGTAAAAGTACTGGCCATAGTGGTGTTCCTGGTCGTGGGTACCGTCTTCCTCGGCAGCGGTAAGCCGCTGGACGGCAATGCCACCGGCTTCCACCTGATAACCGATAACGGTGGATTCTTCCCGCACGGTCTGCTGCCTGCGCTGGTGCTGGTTCAGGGCGTCGTGTTCGCCTTCGCCTCTATCGAACTGGTGGGTACCGCAGCTGGGGAATGTAAAGACCCGCAGACCATGGTGCCAAAAGCCATTAATAGCGTGATCTGGCGTATCGGTCTGTTCTACGTCGGTTCAGTGGTGCTGCTGGTTCTGCTGCTCCCGTGGACTGCCTATCAGGCGGGTCAGAGTCCGTTCGTGACCTTCTTCTCTAAGCTGGGCGTGCCTTACGTTGGCAGCATCATGAACATCGTGGTCCTGACCGCGGCGCTCTCCAGCCTGAACTCCGGCCTTTACTCTACCGGTCGTATCCTGCGCTCCATGTCGATGGGCGGTTCTGCGCCGAAATTCATGTCGAAGATGAGCAAGCAGCACGTGCCGTACGCCGGTATTCTGGCGACGCTGGTAGTGTACGTATTCGGCGTATTCCTGAACTATCTGGTACCGTCTCAGGTATTCGAAATCGTTCTGAACGTGGCGGCACTCGGGATTATCGCGTCCTGGGGCTTTATCGTGGTCTGCCAGATGCGTCTGCGCAAAGCGATTAAAGAAGGCAAAGCCGCTGACGTCAGCTTTAAGCTGCCTGGCGCGCCGGTGACCTCCTGGCTCACCCTGCTCTTCCTGTTCAGCGTGCTGGTGCTGATGGCGTTCGACTACCCGAACGGCACCTACACCATCGCGACCATTCCGCTGCTGGCCGTGCTGCTTATTGCGGGCTGGTTCGGCGTGCGTAAACGCGTTCATGAAATTCACAGCACCGCGCCGGTTCATCCTGATGATGAAAAACACGACGCGCCGCTGGTGGAAGAAACCTCGCGTTAAGCATCCGGTAAGCATTAAAAAGGGAAGGCAAATGCCTTCCCTTTTTTTATCTTACAGCGCGATACGAATGACATCGTCAGGCTGGGTAGCTTCCTGCTGGCGAGTCGATTTTTGCTTCACCGTCACGTACAGGGTTTTGCCATCCGCAGAGAGCGCCAGGCTGTTCGGGTAGACCGGCGTGTCGAACGTTTTAGTCACCTTATACGTTTTCGCATCTATCACGCTCACCTTGCCGGCTTCACGGTGCGTCACATAGGCTTCATTGCGGGCTGGGTTAAACAGGACCGCCAGTGACTCAGGCGCGGATATTTTCTCGATCACGCTACCGTCTTTCAGGCTCACCACCAGCACTTCCGGCTGCTTTGAATCGGTCAGGAACGCGCGCTGCCCGGCAGTGTCGAGGCTCAGGTTCAGGTAGAAGTGCTCTTTCCCGTCATCCTGCACTTTTTTACGGCTCAGGATTTTGTTCGTGGCCGTATCAATGGTTAACAACTCGCCGTCCGCATTCGTGGTGTACAGACGTTTCGCCTGCCCATCCAGCGCCAGGCCGGTGCTGTAAGTACCGGTATTGGCAATGGTCTCTTTTAGCTTCAGCGTGGCGCCATCCACCACCCAAATCACGCTCTCTTTACCGACACCGGTGATGTAAATGGTGTTGCTCGCGTCGTCCGCCACCAGCTGGCGCGGCTGCAGCGGTTTGACGGTTTCGCTGCGTTGACGCCCGTCCAGCACCAGCCGCCCTTTTACGTCACCCGTTTTAGCATCAATCGCGGTTACCGCGCCGTTGATCGTATTGCCGAACCACAGCGTTTGGGTCGCATTGTCAATGGTGGCACCAAAGGGCTTGAGATCGCTATGGATCGCCTGCGTCACGTCCAGCGTGACCGGATCAAGACGGTAGACCACTCCGCCCTTATCGGTTTTACGGCTTTGCGAGGTCGCCACCCACAGCGCATTCTCCTGCTGGCTGACCGCCATTTCATACGCCCCTTTGCCCACCGCTTTACGCAGCACCTCTTCGGCGGCATGCACCTGGAACGTCCCGGCAAGCAGTAAAGTGGCAGACAGCAGTGACAGGCTCAGACGCGGTGAGCACAGATGACGTAAAGACATAACAATTCCTTTTCTGAAAAGTGGGGTTTGGGCTGACATCACTTCCGGCAGACAACGTCATGGCATTGCCTTTTGATAATGAGAATAGTAATCATTAATGTGTTAAATGTGGAGTTTTTCTTTCCCGCTTCGCCTTCCATTAACGCAATGTGCGGTTATAGTTTTCAAAACTTTTACAAAACCTTTAACATATATGGACATGTTCCATTTGGTTCGTTTACATACCACAACCGGTTTTATTCATGAAAATCATTTCTGCCCGTAAGGCTTCTCTCCCGCTGCTGCTGGTTCCTGTTATTTCTGCGCCGCTCACCGCAATGAGCGCGGAAGAACAAACCATGATCGTCAGCGCCACGCCGCAAACCGTATCGGAACTCGATACACCGGCAGCGGTCAGCGTCGTTAATGGCGACGACATGCGCCAGGCCGCGCCGCGCATCAACCTGTCTGAATCCCTTGGCAGCGTCCCGGGACTGCAAATCCAGAACCGTCAGAACTATGCCCAGGACCTCCAGCTTTCGATGCGCGGATTTGGTGCCCGCTCAACGTTTGGCGTGCGCGGTATCCGTATGTATGTCGACGGTATCCCTGCCACCATGCCGGACGGACAGGGCCAGACCTCCAACATCGATCTTTCCAGCGTGGAGAGCGTTGAAGTGCTGCGCGGCCCCTTCTCTGCCCTGTACGGCAACGCCTCCGGCGGCGTGATTAACATCAACACCCAGACCGGTAAGCAGCCGCCGACCATTGAAGCCAGCAGCTATTACGGCAGCTACGGTACCTGGCGCTACGGCATGAAAGCCACCGGCGCGATGGGTGATGGCACCCACGCGGGCGATGTGGATTACACCGTTTCCACCACCCGTTTCACCACCAAAGGCTACCGCGACCACAGCGGCGCACGGAAAAACCTCGCTAACGCCAAACTGGGCGTGCGCATTGACGACGTCAGCAAGCTGACGCTGATTTTCAACAGCGTGGACATGAAGGCCAACGATCCGGGCGGGCTGAGCTATCAGGAGTGGCAGAACAATCCGCGTCAGTCACCGCGCGGCGACCAGTACAACACCCGCAAGACCATCAAGCAGACCCAGGCCGGTCTGCGCTACGATCGTCAGCTCAGCGCTCAGGACGACCTGAGCGTGATGATGTACGCCGGTGAGCGTGAAATGACGCAGTACCAGTCGATTCCGTATCAGCCGCAGCTAAAAGCCTCCCATTCCGGCGGCGTGATTGATATGCAGCGCCACTATCAGGGCGTGGATACCCGCTGGACGCACCGCGGCGAGCTGCTGGTACCGGTGACTTTTACCACCGGTCTGAACTATGAAAACCTGAGTGAAGATCGTCGCGGTTACGAGAACTTCGTGATGAGCAATGGCGTGCCGGACTATGGCGTGAAGGGTGATAAGCGTCGAAACGAACGTAACCTGATGTGGAACGTTGACCCTTACCTGCAAACGAGCTGGCAGCTGACGCAGAAACTCTCTGTTGATGCGGGGGTGCGCTACGGTTCGGTCTGGTTTGATTCCAACGACCATTACGTTACGCCGGGCAACGGTGATGACAGCGGTGACGCGAGCTATCATAAATGGCTTCCGGCCGGTTCCGTGAAGTATGCGGTGACGGACGCATGGAACCTCTACGCTGCCGCAGGGCGTGGGTTCGAAACGCCAACCATCAACGAGCTCTCCTATCGCGCCGATAACCAGGGAGGCCTCAACATTGGGCTGCAGCCGTCCACCAACAATACGTATGAAGTGGGCAGCAAAACCCGAATCGGCAACGGCCTGCTGACGGCGGCGCTGTTCCGCACCGATACGGATGACGAGATCGTGGTGGACTCCAGTTCAGGCGGCCGCACAACCTATAAAAATGCCGGGAAAACTCGTCGTCAGGGTGTGGAAGTTTCCCTCGATCAGCAGTTTGCTGAGAACTGGAAGCTGAAGATGGCGTGGACGTATCTGGATGCCACCTACCGGACTAACGTCTGCAGCGACGCAGACTGTAACGGTAACCGGATGCCGGGTATTGCCCGCAATATGGGTTTCGCCTCGTTTGGCTGGCAGCCGGAGGAAGGCTGGTACGCGGGCACGGACGTGCGTTACATGAGCGATATCATGGCCGACGACGAGAATACGGCGAAAGCGCCGTCGTATACGGTGGTCGGGCTGAACACAGGGTACAAATTCAACTACGGCAGCTGGGGCATGGACGTCTTTGGCCGCGTCGATAACCTGTTCGATAAAGAGTACGCGGGCTCGGTTATTGTCAACGAGTCTAACGGTCGTTATTACGAGCCTGCACCAGGCCGTAACTACGGGGTCGGGCTGTCGGTCTCTTATCGCTTCGAGTAAGCTAAAAGAAAAGTTTATTTGATTAATGAAATAACGCTCCTGATGGCAATAAACCATCAGGAGTTATTCACCGGATAAATAATTAGGTGCGAAATATAGTCGCCCTGCTAAATAATCTCTTAGTTAAAATATTGTCGCTGTAAAAGCAAATTCGCTTCATCAATCACCTTATCAATCGCCTTTTGGCAGGCAACAACATCTCTTCTCTCAAGGGCGGAAAGGAGTTCGTCATAGTGATATGTCGAGGCTTTGATATCGTTAAGCTCCTGATGCAGATAGTTCATACAGGGCCCGATACGCACCCAGAGCTGCTCAATTAATGCATTAAGCGTAGGCATTTCCGCATACTGATACAGCGTAAACCGGAAGACGCGATTCGCATGCAGTGCCTGCTGGACGTTCCCGTTGCGCATGGCCTCATGGAAGGCCTCCGACAATTTGCGCAACGCCTCCAGTTTGCTATCAGACATATTCCGACAGGCTGCGGCGACCGCCATTGGCTCAAGCTGTTTTCTTATGGCGTTAATCTCGTTATAGCGCTCCAGCGTAACCTCCGGAACCAGAAATGCCTGCGCGGGCGTAGCGTGTAATGCCCCTGATGACACCAGGCGCAAAAGCGCCTCGCGAACAGGGGTAATACTGGTTCCTAATTTATCGGCAATTTCTTTCGTAATCAGTCGTGCCCCAGGTTTGAGTGAGCCTGTAATTAACGCTCCTTTCAAACTGAGTTCAACTTGCATAGTAAGACTGACCCTTTGGGTTTTTTCTAAGTGATCCAAATCAAGCATGTGGAATTCCTGTAGCTAAGGAAGGTGCGAATAAGCAGGTCATTTCTTCCCAAGCTGACTCGCTGATTAAAATTTCGCGGATCTGGGCCGATTTTTTTCCCGCAAACACATCGAATCAGCCTATTTA
>NZ_CDRQYH010000074.1:0-17097 GCF_977039595.1 Enterobacter sp. | reverse complement strand
AGGCGCTTGAACTCTATTTCCTCAGCTGTGCCGCTATCGATATCGATCACTTTATGGAACGCAGCTACCTGAACGCGCTTGGCGACGCGCTGAAGATCCCTCAGGATGTGCGCGAAGGCATTGAGCAGGATATCCGGGAGCAAAAACAGGCGTTACAGGGATAACGTCTCGGCGGGGTCACGGTTTCGCTTGCATCATGCGTGGGTTTTGCCAACCTTATAGGGTGTAAAACTAAAAAGAATGATGACATGCCACCGAAAGCCCGACGTATACCTTATGCGATCACCACGCATGGCGATACGCGTATAGACAACTATTACTGGCTACGGGACGATTCGCGCTCCCGGCCAGAGGTGCTCGACTACCTGCACGAGGAAAACGACTATGGCCGCAAGGTCATGTCCAGCCAGCAGACGCTTCAGGACCAGCTGCTGAATGAAATGGTGCAGCGTATTCCTCAGCGCGATATCTCCGCGCCCTGGACCAAAAACGGCTATCGCTATCGCCATATTTACGAGCCCGGCAATGAGTATCCCATTTATCAGCGTCAGTCGGTATTAAGCGCCGAATGGGACGAGTGGGATATTCTGCTGGATGCCAACCAGCGCGCTGCCCACAGCGAGTTTTATACCCTGGGCGGCATGTCCATTTCGCCTGACAATGCGGTGATGGCGCTGGCGGAGGATTATCTCTCCCGCCGTCAGTACGGCCTGCGGTTTCGCAATCTGGAGAGCGGCAACTGGTATCCGGAAATGCTGGAAAATGTGTCCCCGGATTTTGTCTGGGCGAATGATTCCGAGACGGTTTACTACGTCAAAAAGCACGCCTCGACGCTACTGCCTTACCAGGTATGGCGGCACACCGTGGGAACGGACTCCGCAGACGACGAGCTCGTCTATGAAGAGAAAGACGAAACGTTCTATGTCAGCCTGCATAAAACCTCCTCGCGCCACTATGTGATTATCTTTCTTGCCAGCGCGACGACGTCGGAAGTTCTGCTGCTGGATGCCGAACTGCCTGACGCCCAGCCGCTCTGTTTCCTGCCGCGCCGCAAGGATCACGAGTACAGCCTGGATCACTTCCAGCACAGCTTTTATTTGCGCTCCAATCGTGAGGGCAAAAACTTTGGTCTCTATAAAACCAAAGTGCGCGATGAGCGCAAGTGGGAGGTGCTTATCCCCGCGCGGGATCAGGTGATGCTGGAAGGGTTCACCCTGTTTACCGACTGGCTGGTGGTGGAAGAGCGCCAGCGCGGGCTGACCAGTATCCGGCAAATCAACCGCAAAACGCGGGAAGTGGTGGGGATTGCGTTCGACGACCCGGCCTATGTGACGTGGATTGGATTCAATCCCGAACCCGAATCATCGCGGTTGCGCTACGGCTACTCATCCATGACCACACCGGACACCCTGTTTGAGCTGGACATGGATACCGGGCAGCGCCAGGTGATTAAACAGACCGAGGTAAAAGGTTTTGAGTCTGAAAACTACCGCAGCGAGCACCTCTGGGTCACCGCCCGGGATGGCGTTGAGGTCCCCGTCTCGCTCGTCTATCACCAAGCCCATTTCCAGAAAGGCAAAAACCCAATCCTGGTTTACGGCTACGGGTCGTATGGCTCAAGCATGGACGCCGATTTCAGCAGCAGCCGATTAAGCCTGCTCGATCGCGGTTTTGTTTTCGCCATAGCCCATATTCGCGGCGGCGGTGAGCTGGGCCAACACTGGTATGAAGACGGGAAATTCCTGAAAAAGAAAAACACCTTCAATGATTATCTCGACGTCTGCGATGCGCTAATTGAGCAGGGCTATGGCGATCCGCAACTCTGCTTTGGCATGGGAGGCAGCGCGGGCGGCATGCTGATGGGGGCGGTTATCAACCAGCGTCCCGACCGCTTTAAGGGGATTGTCGCGCAGGTACCGTTTGTCGATGTGGTCACGACCATGCTCGATGAATCTATCCCTCTTACCACCGGGGAGTTTGAGGAGTGGGGAAATCCGCAGGATGAGATGTACTACCGCTATATGAAAGAGTACAGCCCGTACGACAACGTGGAGGCGAAAGCCTACCCGCACATGCTGGTCACCACCGGTTTGCATGATTCTCAGGTACAGTACTGGGAGCCGGCAAAATGGGTGGCAAAGCTGCGGGAGCTGAAAACCGATGACAATCTGCTGCTGCTGTGTACCGATATGGACTCCGGACACGGCGGGAAATCGGGACGATTTAAATCCTACGAAGGGGTTGCCCTGGAATATGCCTTCCTGATTGGCCTGGCGCAGGACACGCTGCCAGGCCGTGCGGAGGGTTAAGCGTCGCCCAGATAATGTTTCAGCGTTAAGCGCAGTTCCGGACTCATTCTGTCGAGGTTGTTATACAGCCAGCGCAAATAGCCCGGGTCTTTGTCCGCTACCTCGGACACCGGCTTCCCGCGATATTTACCAAAGGTAAATGTGGTCAGTAACGCGGGGCGTCCGGTGATCGTCGCCATATCATCCGGTGTCCAGCCTGAGATATTCATAATATCAATCAGCAACGCGGCGGTGATATAGCAGTCATACAGGGCGCGGTGATGGTGAAGCCCCTCAGGGGTACGAACGCTGAGCTTGCGGGACTTGTACAGCGCCATATTGCTGTATTTAATGCCCGGCCAGAGACGACGCGCCAGCTTCATTGTGCAAATCCATTCGCCCGGCATTTCAGGTAGCACCCGGCGGTCAAAGCTGGCGTTATGCGCGACGTACCACGGGCTACCGTAGTAGTGCGGAATGATCTCTTCAATCCAGGGCTTATCCGCCACCATCGATTCTGTAATGCGATGGATAGCCATCGCCTGGGGGCTGATGGGGCGATCGGGACGCACCAGATGGCTCATTGGGTTGACGATTTTACCATCAACCACGTCGACAGAGGCCACTTCCACTATTCCGCCCTGAAGATCGCAAGTTTCGGTATCGATGACGCGCAGCATTGAAAACTCCTGAGCTTAAAACGCCTAGCCTAAAGGAATGATATCGCCTTGCCAACCCTCTCCGCCGAGCGTGCCGGTCACCAGAAGCTCGCCCTTATCCGCGCGGACGATCAGTTGGCCTTTATCATCCCACAGCGCGCTGCCGCCGCAGGCGTTCGCCATCAGCACCGCAATAGCATATTTATGCGCGAAGCGCTGCAGGTTACTGATGGACTGCCGCCAGCGATTTTCCCCCACCGACTGGCAGCTGGTAACAAGCGTTGCTCTGGGATCGAGATTGGGAGAATCGGGATGTGCATCAATGATGCTAAGGTGCTTGTCCCCCGGCACCAGGCTGGCTCCGCGCCCTTGCGGATAGCGCAAAATGCGATGGCAAGCAGGCGAAAACAGCACAAGACCTTTCTGTCTCTGCCCATCCTGTTCCAGGGGGAGTCCTGCAATAACGGTAATCTGGTAAAAATGTGCCGCGTTAAGCAGCGGCTCCAGCTGCGCGTCATCGGGTGGGGGAGGTAGCGTCGGCGCGCCAGAGCCCGTTAAGGAGAGTTCAGGGAAGACCAGCAGATCGCACCCCTGTCGTGCGGCTTCGGCGATGAAGCGCAGGTGGTGCGTAACATGGTCATTCACACTCTGATGCAGCCCGCCATACTGGGCTGCCGCTATGTTCCAATGTGACATCGTGACTTCCTTATACACTGAGTCGCAGGGATTTAAGAATACACCTAAATTTATCAGGGTTTTCTTATCCTGCCAGATTCCGCGTAAGGAAGTGTAACGACTCGTTAAGCTTATTTAACTTTAGGTTCGTACGGTAAACGGGAGAGGTTAACCGAGGCGAGACGGTGGGCGATTAATCTTTCGCGAAACCAGTCGCGCAGATGGGCGGGTTGTTCCCGTTCAACGACTTCAGCCACGACAGGCATGTTGTAACGCTCTTTGAACGCGACGCCAGCGGCAGCGAGATCGACATTCACTTTATCCATCTCGTCCTGCGGAAGGGCGGCCAGATTGATCTTCATTACCTTCTCCTTTTTCTGCGGCGGCAACGTTACCGCGATTGCACGACGATGACAAGCGGTGGCAGGATGATCCTCGACTCGTTTATTATACAGCGTTATTCTTTAGCATACAGACATAACAAAAAGGAATGATTGCGATGGGTTTCTCCGCCTCCCGCGCGGTATGCGCACTGGTTTTTGTGGCCTCGACAATGATGGCGCCCTCCGCGCTGGCACATGCACATCTTAAACAGCAGAGACCGGCAGCGGACAGCGTGGAGAGCGCTCCGCAGGCACTTACGCTGAATTTTTCAGAAGGCATCGAACCGGGGTTTAGCGGTGTGGTGGTAACGGATGCGCAAAAGCAGGTCATCAAAACGGGAACCGCCACGCGCGACGAAAAGAACAAGGCGCAACTCACCGTTCCGCTGGAACAAACGCTGACGTCAGGGACGTACCAGGTAGACTGGCATGTCGTCTCCGTAGACGGCCATAAAACCAAAGGCAGCTATCACTTTAGCGTGAAATAGCATGCTGGCGCTGTGTTATATCGGGTTGCGCTTTATCCATTTCGGGGCGCTGATGCTTGTTTTTGGCAACGCGCTTTACAGCGTCTGGTTTGCGCCTTCCTCTCTCCACCGCCTGATGTCCCGGCGATTTCAGCTGCAGCAGAAAGTGGCGGCCTTAATGAGCCTGGCGGCAGCGCTCCTGATGTTTATGCTTCAGGGCGGACTGATGGGTAACGGCTGGGGAGATGTGTTTGCCCCGCAGGTCTGGTACGGCGTAATGAGGACGCAGTTTGGCGGCGTCTGGCTGTGGCAAATCATACTCGCTGCGATCACGGTCGGCGCAGCATGGCTCGCACCGCTGAAAGGTTCGCGGCTGCTGCTGCTTACGATGGGCCAGCTTATCCTGCTGGCTGGGGTAGGGCACGCGGCAATGAACGACGGTCCGATGGGGGCGTTGCAGCGTCTTAATTATGCTTTTCACCTGATCTGCGCCGCAACCTGGCTTGGCGGATTACTGCCTCTGCTGTTCTGCATGCGCCTGGCTAAAGGACGCTGGCAGAATGCCGCCATTTATACCATGATGCGCTTTTCGCGCGTGGGCCATTACGCCGTCGCGGGCGTGCTGCTCAGCGGAGCGATCAATGCGCTCATGATACTGGGTGTCCATATTCCCTGGCAGGCTGGTTACGTACAGTTTTTGTTGTTCAAATGTGCGCTGGTGGCGTTGATGGTGGTAATTGCGCTGGCAAATCGGTATTTTCTGGTGCCACGGTTTCGTCCGGAGAGCGGGCGAGCACAACAGATTTTTATCAGGATGACGCAGGCAGAAGTGGTGCTGGGAGCGCTGGTGCTGGCAACGGTCAGTCTGTTCGCCACCTGGGAACCCTTCTGATAAGGTTAAATATCATATGAAAAAGACAGTACTTTCTCTCATCTTGCTGGCCTGTACGGGGAGCGCGCTTGCCGCACCGCAGGTTATCACCGTCAGCCGTTTTGAAGTGGGTAAGGACAAATGGGCTTTCAATCGCGAAGAGGTGATGCTGACCTGCCGTCCGGGCCATGCGCTGTATGCGATCAACCCGAGCACGCTGGTGCAATATCCGCTGAATGATATCGCAGAGCAGCAGGTAGCCAGCGGTAAAAGCAGCGGCCAGCCGATTAGCATTATTCAGATCGATGACCCGTCGCATCCGGGACAAAAAATGAGTCTGGCACCGTTTATCGAGCGCGCCGACAAGCTCTGCTAACGTTCGGGTTTCCAATAAAAAACCGCAGATGCTTGCGAAAGCACTGCGGTTTTTCACATTTAATGATGCTCTGGCGCTTTTTTTCCGACCGCTTTAGCTGTGGACTGGAAAACCTGGCGTCGTCATCTATTCTTAAAAGGCAAGGCGACTTAGCCTGCATTAATGCCAACTTTTAGCGCACGGCTCTCTCCCAAGAGCCATTTCCCTGGACCGAATACAGGAATCGTATTCGGTCTCTTTTTATCTATTTGTTTCTCAAGGGTTTTTTCGGTCTTAACACGAAATCCCCCGAAAATTACTCGAATATTCCATATCCTGTCTAAACCATAACATACTCAGGACCGCGTGCGTCCAGGGTTTTTTGGGATCTTTGTTAAAATTTTGTGGCCGAGCGACCGCTGAGCAAACGCCTTCTGACGTTCGAAAGGGCAACCCGTAAGTTAAATAATGAACGCGCTGAATTTGTCTTTGTGTTGGACAATGTACTCAGGGAAGTTTTCAACCGTTAGCTCTTGCTTGATTAACGTCCTGTCCCGCCCCCAGATATCTTCCGCGTTTTTAATGACCTTCATGATGTGTTCCGGGTTGTTAAACTCAGGGAGATCGTATTCAGTATGGGAAATGGTCGACATTTTTTCTGAGATGCGCTCGGGTGTCATCACCCATGAGAAATGCCAGCCACCATTTTCAATGATGCGGTTGTTAATCTTGAACCAGTTCCACTTTAGCCACGACCAGTTTTTCACACTTCGGGTGCGTTTAAGATTCCTGAATGATTCAGGTTCACCGCCAAAGAAGTTAACGAGATTTTTATACTGGGTGGCTCTCGGTAATTTACATTTTCTTGGCGTGTTATCTGTATTAAAAACCTGCAGGTTAAACTGATAATTATAAAAATTCTGATAAATAGTTGTGCAGAGCTTTTTGGGGTTTATCGATGCTACTACCTGAGGTGAAAATATCTCGTCCACATCGGAAACTAAAATCAAATCATCATCGTTGGCATGGGACAAACCCTGCATGATGGCATTCCTCTGCGCGGCTTCATTTGCCCACGCATCCACTACCATTCCCTCTGGCAAACCCGGGATCACCTCTCGGGCCGGATGTGATTCTTCAGCGGCTTTCGTAATCGGTTCTTTATCATGCACAACGTAGATAATTTTATCTTTAAACTGACTGTATTTATTAATGTCAAAATGCAGCTGCCTCTTTTTACCGGTAAAGGTATGCGTTGACTCAACGATAACGAAGCGATCGACAACGTCCGCTAGCGTGTTCAGCCTGATTTCGAGAAGCATATCTTCATCGTAATATAAGAAGCAGTCATAGATCATTACCGAAGTCCCTCATTTTTGCGCCCACATTGCGCTTTTCCCAACGCATTCGCCGGTATCATTTCGCGCAATGCTAACTGAGCGCACTCGCCCTGCGCAATAGTACACTGCTTTATTATTCATCCTATAAATAGATTGCATCCACTATGCGGTGAGCGAAGACGCCAGCCAGGCTAAAAGTGGGACTTAACGGATACCTCTATTTCATCAAGCAGCTCAAAGCGGCGGCGGTATTCGGCACGTTTTTTACTGGCGATCTCTTCAAGCGATTTACGCTCCATCTGTAGCGGCAGCTGCCAGCAGAAGGCCGAGAGCTTTTTACCGTCCAGCGATGCCCAAAATTCATCGTAGCTGGCATGGAAATGGCGACCTTTGCTCAGGCGATACCGCAACGCGCGGAAAACGTGACCCTCATCGCTGACGGCAAAAATCGCCCGGACGGATGACTGCGCAGCCAGCTGGAAGAGGACTTCCATCAACACCCGTTTGGGGAAAAGACCATGACAGGCGCGGGTGGCCTGTTTAATGACGTCTCGCGATACGCAGCGGCGGGGTCCCTGAAGCCCGCCAATCACCATGACTTGCTGACCATTGCTGCGCGCGACGCTAAAGGTCAGGCTGGCCAGCAGCGTGTCCTCGTTGTCGCGTAGCCACAGCGTGCTTTCGCCTTCGCGCTCGGCTTTCCCCGCAGAGGAAGCATTGACCGTATAGGTTACACCGTCTTTTGCATGGAACTGCGCAACGGCTTGTTCCTGCGGGCTGGTCAGGGCCTGGGCGAGACCGCTCTCTTTCAGGCTGTCAATCCAGTAATAATGGTTAACGATAGCGTCGGCGCGATCGTTAGCCGTCAGGCCGCGCATCAGGTACTGCCGGTGGGTCTTGCTCGGCAATGTAATTTGAGAGGCCAGCAGCCTGTCAAAATCGTCGCGACCCGAAAGGGTTTCCAGCATGCGATGTGTAGAAGACCAGAACACCAGCGAACGTAACAGGAACTTCAGGCGATATTCGCGTTTGCGCCAGATCGGCCCCGGAACGCGTTTGCCGTTCACCAGCTCGGAAATAATATTTGTGCGATGCGGATAGAAAACATCGTTATGCAGGTGCGTATTAGACACGTGAAGACCCCTCTTTTTTTTCTGCCCTTATTCTAAAGAGCCAGGAAAAGGGGATTAATAGCGCGAGGATCTTTATTTCTGTTTGGTTTACCGTTTGTTTGATTTCGTGATGACTACGCCTGTCTGTCGACTTTTCTGCGGCAGCTATACTGTTTAAAGGAGGTGCTATGTATCAGCGAATTGAAGGTGGAATGTGGCGTCACGTCTGGGTTGTCAGCGATATACACGGTTGCTACCAGTGGCTTATGGATGAACTTAAACGCCGTCATTTTAATCCGTATGAGGATTTACTTATTTCTGTCGGGGATATGATCGATCGTGGCCCTGATAGCGTTAAATGCCTGCAGTTAATTAATGAAAAATGGTTTCGTGCCGTGCGGGGAAACCATGAGCAAATGGCGCTCGACGGTCTGGATAATAACGATTTTTCTCTCTGGATGATGAATGGCGGAATGTGGTTTTCGCATCTTGAACGCGATCGGCAACAGCTTGCGCTGTCGTTGCTCGACGCCTGTCGCGACTTACCGCATATCATCGAGATAACCTGTGCGAACGGTCTGAATGTGATTGCCCATGCTGATTATCCGGCCGCGGAATACCGCTGGCAAAAACCGGTCAGTGACCAGCGCGTCTTATGGAACCGCGATCGGTTGATGGGGTTTATGGTGGGCAAAGGGGAGGGCATCAGCGGCGCGGATCATTTCTGGTTCGGACATACTCCCGTCGACAGAAGGTATGATTTTGACAATCTCCACTACATTGATACGGGTGCCGTATTTGACGGTTACTTTACGCTGGCTCAGCTGCAGTAATAAATAACCCGCCTTCGGGCGGGTTCTCTTTAGGTCAGGCAAGACGCATGACCCAGGCATCGGTTTTACTATCGTAATGCTCACGGTAAAGGACTGAATGTTCGCCATCAAGTATTGCCGGGACGCTGGTGTCTGCATCCCATGCATCAAGCTGCATGCACAAATCCGGGTCGGATTTGCAGGGAATACTTAACGTTCGATCGCCTTGTGCTTCGCCGCGCAGCTCTGCGTCGTCGATCTCAAAAGCGCCAATACGCACGCTGGTTTTCGTCATAGTGCTCTCCGGGTCGGTTGTCAAAAATCTGGTATGACCAGTGTGGCCTCCCATTTTTGATCGTAGACAAAGAGAGCAAAATCGCCAGTAAAAAAATGCGCTTTTTATCAATCCGTGCGATCGTTACCGGTAAACAGCCGACCGTCCCGAACCAGCTCGCGTGGATAGCTGTTTTTCAGCCTTGAGCCGACCTTTTTTGCCAGGCCCAGCGGGTATCCCTGATACGTCACAATCACTTCATCGCCTGATGGCGTGCTCTCCGGATAGACATCGCGACCACGGTACCACTCTTCGGCTTCCTGATGCGTCAGGGCAAAGGTATTGTCGCGTCCGGCAAGGGCGATTACGGCCTCATGCTGCCAGCGATACCCTTTATTATGCACTTCCGCCAGGCGGATCCCGATTCGGGAAAAACGGACCTTTCCGATGAGCGGCTCGATCTGTGCCGGGAACAGCCATATCTCTTTATCACGCATCCAGGGGCGCAGGCTCTCATCCCAGACCAGTCCCGCTTTTTTAGCGGCGGCTTCAAGCTGTGCGGTTTCTCGACCTTTAAGGGGGGAAAACGGGAAGTTACCGACCTTGAATTTAGGTGCGGGCAGGGGAGCCACCGCCTGCGTTTTACGCAGACGCGCCACAAAGAACCCTTCGCAGTCGTAAATCTGCGGGAAAACATGGAGGAACCCCTCCGGGGTGACAGCCTCCTGTGCTGAGGCGAACAGATCGTCGAGCGGCAGAAACTCGACCGCATCCGGATATTGCGCTTGCAGCCACAGGCAGACATCTTCGTTCTCATCGCGGTTTAAGGTGCACGTCGAATAAACCAGCGTGCCGCCGGGGCGCAGGGCATGGAATGCGCTGTCGATCAGCTCTCGCTGCGTGGCCGCGATCTCAAGGTTGCTCTCAACTGACCAGTTTTTTAACGCATCGGGATCTTTACGCACCACCCCTTCGCCTGAGCAGGGGGCGTCCAGCAGAATGGCGTCGAAGGCTTCCGGCAGGGCGGCGCCAAACACGCGTCCGTCGAAGTGCGTCAGGGCAACATTATGAATACCGCAGCGGCTGATGTTGGCATGTAACACCTTCACGCGGCTGGCGGAAAACTCGTTGGCGAGGATCGCCCCTTGATTACCCATACGGGCGGCAATTTGGGTGGTTTTTGAGCCGGGCGCGGCGGCAACATCCATTACGCGCTCTGGCGAATTGCCATCGGCAAACAGGGCGGCAACCGGAAGCATCGAGCTGGCTTCCTGAATATAGAACAGACCGCTCAGATGTTCAGCGGTACTGCCCAGCGGCAGTGAAGCTTCGTCATCGCGTTCTATCCAGAACCCCTCAGCGCACCACGGTACCGGCGTAAGCTGCCAGCCGTACGGAGCGACCAGCGCCAGAAAATCATCGACGCTGATTTTCAGCGTGTTGACGCGAATACTCCGGCGTAACGGACGCTGGCAGGCGGCGATAAAATCGTCTAACGACAGGTGAGAAGGAAGCGCCTCGCGCATCTGCGCCAGGAATTGTTCAGGAAGAAATACGGAGTTTTGAGCCACGGGCACACCACAGGGAAAAATTCAGGTGCGCAGTGTAGCATAAAGGCTCCGGTGCGTTGACACCGGAGCCTGTCAGATTAACGCGGCAGGGCGGTTCCCCATTCGCGCCACTCTTTTGGTTCGCTCTCGAGCAGCAGGAAGTGTTTACCCGGCTGCGCTTTTGGCGCCAGCGGCGTTCCCGGCGGCGTGGCAAACGCGATACCGCCGCGAATGAACTGGTTGAAGGTTCCGGTTTTCACCACGCCTCCCGTCAGGCCAAAGTCCAGCGAATAGCCGGATGCCAGCCAGAATACCGAGTTATTTCGAACCAGGTGCTGGTAACGTTCGCTAATACGTAATGCCACCATGACTCGGTCGGAGAGCGTACCGAGCGTCAGCCCCGTGACCGTACCCACTTCAATACCGCGGAATAGTACCGGAGTGCCGATGTTCAGCGAACCCGCTTCCGGCACTTCCACCACGATGCTCAGGCCGCCAAGGTAGCGCGAGTCGGTAATCGTGGCTTCCTGCAGCTCGAAATCACGGCGGGCATTGCCCTGGCCTGGCTCAACGTTGATATACGGCTGCAAAATGGTGTCGAGGTGCTCAACGCCAGCGGCCGAGATCTGCGGCGTGACCACCGAGAAGCGCGAGCCGGTGCGGGCGAAGGTCTGCACATATTCCGGGTAGAGCACGGCAGTGGCCTGCACCTCGTTGCGCGAGGTGATCAGCGTCAGCTTCTGGATCTGCCCGATATCAATGCCCAGATAGCGGATTGGCATGCCTTCCGCCAGCTTGCCGGCATCAAAGGCGTGCAGGGTAATCTGCCCACCCACCGCGCGGGCGGCGGTCTCGGATGGGAAGAGAATACGCTTATCGCCTTTACGCAGATTCGCGCCCGCACCGCTGAGGTTATCGAAGCTAATCGCCCCCCGCAGCGCGCGTGACAGCGGAGAGGCCTGTACGGTTAGCCCGTTACCGTTAAGCTGAACTTTCGCGCCGCCTTCGGCCCAGAAGACGCTGTTTGGCGTCAGCAGCTTGCGGTACTCCGGCTTGATATGCAGTTCGATATCGAACGCGTCCGCACGCGGGCGAACGGTGATCACTTCCCCGACTTCAAACTTGCGATACAGCACCACGGAACCCGCCTGTACGTCCGGCAGCGTCTCGGCGCTTAAGGTCAGCGTGGTGGTAGGAAGATCGCTCAGGCTGTTTTCAACCGCTTTCTCCAGGTTGGCATACAGCGGATAGCTGTCGCGCACGGGGCCTTTATTCCCTGGCAAAATGCGGATACCGCCGTTAACCCATTCGCTGGCGCTGGCGCCGAGGAACTCCACGCCGTCCAGACCCACCTTCACGTCGACGCGACTGTTCACCACGAATTTGCTGTCGCCATGCACCAGGTCGCTGTATTGCGGATCGATAGCGACCGAGAAAGTCACGCCATTCGCTGAGAGCTTACGCTCCAGCACCTGACCGACCTGCACGCCGTGTAAAATTAACGGCTGTCCGGCTTCGATACCGTAACTTTCTTGCGCATTCAGCGTGACCGTCACTACGCCCGGCTTTTGCAGCAGGGCTTTATCAGCCGGGGCAATCACGAAGCTATTGCTGGGTTCACCTTCGCCGGGGATGAGCTCAAACGTATTGCCGGTCAACAGCGTGCTGAGGCTGGCATCGTTCAGAGAGAGCTTTGGACTGCGCATTTCGATACGCGTTTTCTCGCGCAGGAGATCGACCACGCTCGGGTCGACCGTCATTTCGCCGGTGACCGAGCCGCCCGGGTTGAGGGTCATTTTGGTGAGCTGACCAACCTGCAATCCCTGATACATCAGCGGTGTTGAACCCGCTTTTAGCCCTTTAGCATCGGGCAGGGCGAGTTTGACGATCACGCCGCGCTGGCTGTGCGCCAGGTCAGCGTACAATCCAAATGAATCATCAGCGGTGGCAGGGCTTGAGTTTTCCGGCGAGTCAAAGGCGATGGCGCCATTAACCAGCGCGGCCAGACTCTCCAGCTTCACTTTCGCACCGCTCAGGCTGAGATCCGCGTCCACGCCGGACACGTTCCAGAAGCGGCTGCCTTTTTTCACCAGATTGGTGAAGCGACGCTCGATCAGCACGTCAATGGTGACGCCCTGTTTATTTGGGTTGATCGCGTAATCGTACACACGGCCAACCGGGATTTTGCGGAAATAGACCAGTGAGCCACTGTTCAGAGAACCGAGATCCGGCGCCTGCAGATGGATCATTAAATCGCCGTTATTGAGGCGGTACTTCGGCTGTGTATCCAGGGCAACAAAGTGATCCTGCGGCTCTCCTTTACCCGGCATCATGCCAATATAGTTACCGCCCACGAGCGCATCCAGCCCGGACACACCGGCCAGAGAGGCTTTTGGCGTCACCAGCCAGAACTGCGTTTCACTGCGCAGGGCATCCTGCATGTCAGATTTAATACTGACCCGCACCTGAATCTTGTTCAGCCCTTTTCCAAGAGAGATGTCCTGAACCGTACCCACTTCAACCCCCTGGAAGCGAACGGGCGTTCGCCCGGCGACGATGCCGTCGGCGGTCTGGAAATCAATGGTGACGGTGCTACCGCGATCTTCATAGCTCGTCCAGATAAGCCAGCCTGCAATCATCAGGGCGATGACGGGCAGCAACCAGAATGGCGAAATGCGGCGTTTTGTTTTAATTCTCGCTTCAGTCGGCGAAGCGGGGGTTTCCTGACTCATGTGCATCCCAAAGTAAGCGGCTATCCAGCCATTCCACAGCAAGAATAGTCAATATCACCGCAGAGCCGAAATAAAAAGCCGCGGGTCCCATTGTAAAAGCAAGTAACTGGTCGCGATTGATGAGAGACATCATCAGCGAAATTACGAACAAATCTAACATTGACCAGCGGCCAATCCAGGTGACGAATCGCAGAAGCAGAATGCGGGTTCGTAAGCCTTGTTCACACTTTAAGTGAATGCTGATGAGCAGGGTAATCATCACCACCACTTTGGTAAAGGGAACCAGAATACTGGCAATAAAAACGATCGCCGCCACCCCGACATTGCTGTGCGCAAGGGAGATAATCCCGGAGAGGATAGTATCCTCCTGACGTCCGCCATTCACGTAAATGATGGAAATAGGCAGCATATTGGCGGGGATCAGAAACACCAGGGAGGCGATCAGCGCCGCCCAGCATTTTTGCAGGCTGTTGTTTCGACGCAGCCTTAATGGAATGTGGCACCGCGGGCAGCGTCCGCGCGGGTCGGGTAACCCGGTATAGTGGCAACCCAGACAGACGCGCAGATTTTCATCGGGACGGGTGGCGGGGCGCTGCGGGTAAAATCGCTCCCAGAGCTGCTCAACGTTCAGGTGTATCAGCGTCAGGATGCTCAGCAATACCAGACAGATGAAGGCAAAGAGTCCGATGCCGGGCTGCAAAAAGGCATAGTCCTGTACCTTTATTGACGCAACGCCCACGCCCACCAGATAAATATCCAGCATCACCCACTCTTTGAGTTTATCCAGCATCAGCAGCACCGGGCGAAGGTTCATGCCGAGAATATTGCCAAACCAAAGATAGGCAATGGCGGCGACCAGCACCAGCGGCGCGCCAACGGTGCAGAACAGCACCATGGCGGCGGTGATGGGATCGCCCTGACGGGTCATCTGCCAGATACCCTGCAGCACGTTGGCATCAATGCGCACGCCAAGCAGGTAGAGTTTCAGCAGCGGTTCGCTCCAGGCGAAGGGCATCAACAGCAGCATGGTGACGGCCATGGCGGCGAGGCGGGTCAACGACCAGTCGCGACCATCGCGAATTTTAGCGTCGCAGCGAGGACAAAAGGCACTTTGGTGCGATTTCATCTTCGGCAACATAAAAAGCGTATCGCACTGGGGGCAACGCTGATAATGTGCACGAGGCAAAGCTTCGCTTACCGTATGGACAGTTATCTTTCTCGTCGGCGTAATTTTGGTTGTTTTTAAGGCCATCAGCTGCGCACAAATAAGTATTGTTGAAAGTAATAATAACTCATGAACGGATTCATCTTGAGCATGAGCGCATTTAATGCTTATTTTAATAGGCTATGCGGTAAATTTGTAAGACAACTAAGTGATTGAATAATGAACAAAACAGAATTCTACGCGGATCTGAACCGCGATTTTAAGGCATTGATGGCGGGTGAGACCAGCTTCTTAGCCACTCTGGCAAATACTAGCGCATTGCTGTTTGAACGTCTCTCTGACGTAAACTGGGCTGGCTTTTACCTTCTGGAAGGTGAAACGCTGGTGCTCGGTCCGTTCCAGGGCAAACTGGCCTGCGTGCGTATTCCGGTAGGGCGTGGCGTATGCGGCACGGCGGTGGCAGAGAATCAGGTCCAGCGTGTGGAAGATGTCCATGCGTTTGACGGACACATTGCCTGTGATGCTGCCAGTAATTCTGAAATCGTTTTGCCGCTGGTGGTCAAAAATCAGATTATTGGCGTTCTGGATATCGACAGTACGGTCTTCAGTCGCTTTACAACCGAGGACGAACAGGGGCTGCGCGAGCTGGTGGCGAATCTGGAAAACGTACTCGCTGCAACCGATTATCAAAAATTCTTTGCGAGCGTCGCAGGATAATCAACGGATAACGTAGCATTTACTGATAGCGTCATTATAATGACGCCTGTTCATGCCTGCGCTTGTTGGCAACGTCCGTTGTAATCAGGAAATTTCATGGAAAATCAACCTAAGTTGAATAGCAGTAAAGAAGTTATCGCATTTCTGGCCGAGCGTTTCCCGCAGTGCTTCAGCGCGGAAGGTGAAGCTCGTCCCCTGAAAGTCGGTATTTTTCAGGATCTGGTGGCGCGTGTTGAAGGGGAAATGAACCTCAGCAAAACTCAGCTGCGTTCCGCCTTACGTCTTTATACTTCGAGCTGGCGTTACCTGTACGGTATCAAACCAGGCGCTACCCGCGTGGACCTCGACGGCAACCCTTGCGGTGAGCTGGACGAGCAGCACGTTGAGCACGCGCGCAAGCAGCTTGAAGAAGCCAAAGCACGCGTTCAGGCACAACGTGCAGAACAGCAGGCGAAAAAACGCGAAGCCGCCGCGGCAAACGGCCAGGAAGAAGCGCCTCGTCGTGAGCGTAAACCGCGCCCTGCGCCGCGCCGTAACGATAATAACGATCGCAAACCGCGTGCAGACAAACCAGCAGCAAAAGCCCCGCGAGCCCCTCGTGAAGAGCCGCGCCATACGCCGGTTTCTGACATTAACGCTCTGAGCGTGGGTCAGGCGCTGAAGGTAAAAGCGGGTAACAATGCTATGGACGCCACCGTACTTGAAATCACCAAAGATGGCGTTCGTGTACAGCTGACTTCTGGTATGTCAATGATTGTACGCGCAGAACACTTGTTGTTCTGAAACGGAGGCCAAGCCTGGCATGAACACTTTTTTTAAGCTCACCGCGCTGGCGGGTCTGTTTGCTATAACAGGTCACGCTTTTGCAGTGGACGATATCACGCGTGTTGATCAAATTCCGGTACTCAAGGAAGAGACGCAGCACGCGACGGTGAGCGAGCGCGTGACCTCACGTTTTACCCGCTCGCACTATCGTCAGTTCGATCTCGATCAGGCCTTTTCGGCCAAAATCTTTGACCGCTATCTGAACTTGCTGGATTACAGCCATAACGTTTTGCTCGCCAGCGATGTCGAGCAGTTCGCTAAGCGCAAATCCGAGGTGGGTGATGAGCTGCGGTCAGGCAAGCTGGATCTGTTCTACGATCTGTACAACCTGTCGCAAAAGCGCCGCTTTGAACGCTATCAGTACGCGCTGAAAGTGCTGGAACGTCCAATGGACTTCACCGGCAACGACACCTTTAATCTCGATCGCAGCAAAGCGCCCTGGCCGAAAGACGAAGCCGAGCTGAACGCGCTGTGGGATGGAAAGGTCAAATACGACGAGCTGAGCCTCAAGCTGACCGGCAAAGATGAAAAAGAGATCCGCGACACGCTGACGCGTCGTTACAAATTTGCCATTCGCCGTCTGGCGCAGACCAACAGTGAAGATGTTTTCTCGCTGGCGATGACCGCCTTTGCGCACGAAATCGATCCGCACACCAACTATCTCTCTCCACGCAATACCGAACAGTTCAATACTGAGATGAGCCTGTCTCTGGAAGGTATTGGCGCGGTACTGCAAATGGATGATGACTACACGGTGATCAACTCCATGGTCGCGGGCGGCCCGGCATCCAAAAGCAAAGCGATTAGCGTAGGCGATCGCATTGTGGGGGTAGGACAAACCGGTCAGAGCATGGTTGATGTCATTGGCTGGC
>NZ_CDRQYH010000073.1:0-17878 GCF_977039595.1 Enterobacter sp. | reverse complement strand
CCCGTACTGAACCCGGGTAGGCTGCTTGAGCCAGTGAGCGATTGCTGGCCTAGATGAATGACTGTCCACGACAGAACCCGGCTTATCGGTCAGTTTCACTTCTTAAAAAACCCCGCTTCGGCGGGGTTTTTGCTTTCAGGGGACTGTAGGCTGGGTAAGCGCAGCGCCGCCCGGCAACCGGACAAACGACATCAATTCTCATATTTGCGACATTAAGCACATTTCACTGTTTTTATCCCCTCAGTATCGCTCCTGCGTCTATAGACGATCGCCATCACAAAATTTCACGCTAAAGAATGCACGATTTTCAGTATTGAAAATTTGTTATGATTGTTATCTTAATGATCGCGAAACTTTTCTCGTTTGATATGCATATATTTAAATCAAATACATTTCTCCCGTGAATATGTGACGTATTCCACTCTTTTCCGCAAGCCTGAAAATTCGCGTTAGGAAAACTTGATGAATTGAAAGAATGTTTCAAACAAATAGCGGTTATTTATTGTCCTTTAATTGCCTGAAATATCGTCTTTATTGATTTTTTCCGGACGGTAAAATTTATCCGGGTTATCGCCATAAAATTAATTTATTACCGCTATTTTTATTGATCAATGTCAGCGTAGTGGCATATTTATATCGTTGTATATTAATGAAATATAACGATTTTATTTTGTTTTTGGTGTGTGGGTTAAAGGGCCAGGAAAGCAAATTTTGAGTAACAGCACATACCCCTTTAAACATTATTGAGTAGAATTCACCCCGTCATAGGGAAATAAGCGCAGAATATTATGAACACTATTATTCTACCGAAAACACAGCACCTCGTGGTATTTCAGGAAGTCATTAAAAGTGGCTCCATAGGTTCTGCTGCAAGACAACTGGGCCTGACGCAACCCGCCGTCAGCAAAATCATCAGCGATATCGAATCTTACTTCGGCGTGGAAGTGATGGTACGCAAAAACACCGGCGTAAAACTGACGGCTGCAGGCCAGGTTTTGCTCTCGTACTCCGAGTCGATCACCCGTGAAATGAAAAACATGGTGAGTGAGATTAATAGCCTGAGTTTTAGCACCGTTATGGATGTCTCCTTTGGCTATCCGTCGCTGATTGGTTTTACCTTCCTGTCTGAGATGATCAAAAAATTCAAGGAAGTGTTCCCGAAAGCGCGCGTCTCAATGTATGAAGCTCAGCTCTCCTCTTTCCTTCCGGCCATTCGCGATGGTCGTCTGGATTTCGCTATCGGCACGCTGAGCGATGAAATGCTGCTTCAGGATCTGCACGTCGAACCGCTGTTTGAGTCTGAGTTTGTGCTGGTCGCCAGCAAAACGCGAACGTGCACTGGCCCGACGACACTGGCATCGCTTACGCACGAGCAGTGGGTGATGCCGCAAACCGATATGGGCTACTACAAAGAACTTCTGACCACTCTGCAAGACAACCACATCAGCATCGAAAACATCGTCCAGACCGATTCCGTCGTCACCATTTATAACCTTGTCCTGAATGCCGATTATCTGACGGTGATTCCCCGCGACATGATTGCCCCATTCGGTTCGGATCAATTTATTGTGCTGCCCGTGGAAGACGAATTACCCGTGGCGCGTTATGCTGCCGTGTGGTCTAAAAATTACAGGATTAAAAAATCGGCGTCAGTATTAGTTGAGCTGGCTAAGCAATATTCGTCGATGAATATCGAAAGACGACGATGAATAATAAGTTTTAATTTTAAAAATACCCAGAGCTTAACGTATTAACGCTCTGATACCCTGACTTTGCCTGAAAAGAATGAATTATTATAACGAGGATATTATGCATATTACCTACGATCTCCCGGTAACCATTGAAGATATTCAGGACGCCAGAAAACGACTGGCAGGCAAGATATATAAAACCGGTATGCCGCGCTCGAATTATCTCAGCGAACGGTGTAAGGGCGAAATATTCCTTAAGTTTGAGAACATGCAGCGTACCGGTTCGTTCAAAATTCGCGGCGCGTTTAATAAATTAAGCTCGCTGACCGATGCTGAAAAGCGCAAAGGCGTGGTCGCCTGCTCTGCGGGAAACCACGCGCAGGGGGTGTCGCTCTCCTGCGCCATGCTCGGCATCGACGGTAAAGTGGTGATGCCGATGGGCGCACCAAAATCTAAAGTGGCCGCGACCCGCGACTACTCGGCGGAAGTGGTGCTCCACGGTGAGAACTTCAACGACACCATCGCTAAAGTGAGCGAAATCGTCGAGATGGAAGGGCGCATTTTTATTCCGCCTTACGATGACGCCAAAGTGATCGCCGGGCAGGGCACCATCGGCCTCGAAATTCTCGAAGATTTATACGACGTGGATAACGTCATTGTCCCTATCGGCGGCGGCGGATTAATTGCCGGGATTGCAACGGCGATTAAATCCATCAACCCGACCATTAATATTATCGGCGTACAGTCTGAAAACGTGCACGGAATGGCGGCCTCCTGGCAGGCAGGAGAAATAACCAACCATCGCGTTGCCGGCACGTTAGCCGACGGCTGCGACGTCTCTCGTCCGGGTAAATTAACCTTCGAAATCGTTCGTGAACTGGTCGATGATATTGTGCTGGTGAGCGAAGACGATATTCGCAACAGCATGATTGCCCTTATTCAGCGAAATAAAGTGGTGACGGAAGGCGCCGGCGCGCTGGCCTGTGCCGCGTTATTAAGCGGCAAGCTTGACCACTATATTCAGGGCCGCAAAACCGTCTGCATTATTTCCGGCGGCAATATCGATCTCTCCCGTGTTTCCCAAATTACCGGCTTCGTTGACGCATAAAGGTGACCTATGAGCAACACAGAAAGCATTATCGTTGGCCAGACAAAAACGTCCTCCTGGCGTAAGTCTGATACCACCTGGACGCTTGGCCTGTTTGGTACCGCCATTGGCGCAGGCGTGCTGTTCTTCCCCATCCGCGCGGGCTTTGGCGGATTAATCCCTATCCTGCTGATGCTGGTTCTCGCGTTCCCGATAGCGTTTTACTGCCACCGCGCGCTGGCGCGCCTCTGCCTGTCCGGCAGCAACGTCTCCGGCAACATCACCGAAACGGTAGAAGAGCATTTCGGTAAAACCGGTGGGGTGGTGATCACGTTCCTCTACTTCTTTGCCATTTGCCCGCTGCTGTGGATTTACGGCGTCACTATTACTAACACCTTTATGACCTTCTGGGAAAACCAGCTCCAGCTGCCTGCGCTAAACCGCGGCGTGGTGGCGCTGTTCCTGCTGCTGCTGATGGCTTTTGTTATCTGGTTTGGTAAAGACCTGATGGTGAAGGTGATGAGCTTCCTGGTGTTCCCATTTATTGCCAGTCTGGTGCTGATTTCACTGTCGCTGATCCCTTACTGGAACTCCGCGGTGATCGACCAGGTCAACCTGAGCGATATCGCCTTCACCGGCCATGACGGCATTCTGGTCACGGTGTGGCTGGGGATCTCCATCATGGTCTTCTCCTTCAACTTCTCGCCTATCGTCTCCTCGTTTGTGGTCTCCAAGCGCGAAGAGTACGAGCCGGAGTTCGGTAAAGAGTTCACCGAGCAGAAATGTTCCAAAATCATCGGTCGCGCCAGCATGCTGATGGTCGCCGTGGTGATGTTCTTCGCCTTTAGCTGCCTGTTTACGCTCTCTCCGCAGAACATGGCGGACGCCAAAGCGCAGAACATTCCGGTGCTCTCTTACCTGGCGAACCACTTTGCCTCCATGTCCGGCACTAAATCGACGTTCGCGACGGTACTGGAATATGGCGCTTCCATTATTGCCCTGGTCGCTATCTTCAAATCTTTCTTCGGTCATTACCTGGGCACGCTGGAAGGGCTGAATGGCCTGATCCTCAAGTTCGGCTACAAAGGCGATAAGAAGAAGGTCTCTGTCGGCAAACTGAACACCATCAGCATGGTGTTCATCATGGGCTCCACCTGGGTTGTCGCGTACGCCAACCCGAACATTCTCGACCTTATCGAAGCCATGGGCGCGCCAATCATCGCCTCTCTGCTGTGCCTGCTGCCGATGTACGCCATCCGCAAAGCGCCGGCCATGGCGAAATATAAGGGCAAACCCGAGAACATCTTCGTCACGGTTGTGGGCCTGCTGACCATTCTGAATATCGTTTACAAACTGTTCTAAACCATTGCTCAGGAAGAGCGGAGTCACATGATGATTGAGTTTCCGGTTGTACTGGTAATTAACTGCGGTTCGTCCTCTGTTAAGTTTTCGGTGCTCGATGCCAGCAGCTGCGACGCCCTGATGACGGGCATTGCAGACGGCATCAACACGGATAAAGCCTTTATTTCCGTGAACGGGGGTGAGCCAGCCAGACTGGCTCACCAGGACTACGAAGGGGCGCTGGCTGCCATCGCCCTGGAGCTGGAGAAGCGTGACCTGATGAGCAGCGTGGCCTTAATTGGCCACCGCATTGCGCACGGTGGTGACCTCTTCAGCGAGTCGACCCTGATTACGGAAGAGGTGATTGAGCAGATCCGCCAGGTCTCCCCGCTGGCGCCGCTGCATAACTACGCCAACCTGAGCGGCGTGGAAGCCGCAGAGCGCCTGTTTCCGGGCGTGCAGCAGGTCGCGGTATTTGATACCAGCTTCCACCAGACGCTGCCGCCGCAGGCGTACCTGTACGGTTTGCCGTACCGCTATTTTGAAGCGCTGGGCGTGCGCCGCTACGGTTTCCACGGCACCTCTCACCGCTACGTGGCCGCGCAGGCGCACGCGCTCCTCGGGCTGTCCCCCGATGACAGCGGCCTGGTGGTTGCCCACCTCGGCAACGGGGCGTCCATCTGCGCGGTGCGTAACGGCCAAAGCGTGGATACCTCGATGGGGATGACCCCCCTGGAAGGACTGATGATGGGTACGCGCTGCGGCGACGTGGATTTTGGCGCGATGGCGTGGATTGCCCAGCAGACCGGCCAGTCGTTTGAGGATCTGGAGCGCATGGTCAACAAAGAGTCCGGGTTGCTGGGGATCTCCGGCATCTCCTCCGATTTACGCGCGCTGGAGAAAGCCTGGCACGCCGGTAATGAGCGGGCGCAGCTGGCTATCCAGACCTTCGTTCACCGTATAGCGCGACATATCGCCGGGCACGCGGCGTCGCTGCACCGCCTCGATGGGGTCGTATTTACCGGCGGCATCGGCGAAAACTCAACGCTTGTCCGCGCGCTGGTGGCGGAACATCTGAAAGTCTTCGGCATCCGCCTCGACGACGCCAAAAATGCCCTGCCGGGTAGCGCGGGTGAGCGCGTCATCTCCACTGATACCTCCCGCGTGATCTGCGCGGTGATCCCTACCAACGAAGAAAAAATGATCGCGCTGGACGCCCTCCGTCTTGGGAAGGTTACCCCGGCTGCGGCTTACGCCTGATAAAGCGAGAATCTGATGAAAGTAACAATCGAAACGGGCGTCGCGCCCTACAGCGACGCATGGGCCGGGTTTCGCGGTGAAGAATGGAAAAACGCCGTCAACGTCCGCGATTTTATTCAGCATAACTACACCCCTTATGAAGGCGATGAAGCTTTCCTCGCGCAGGCGACGCCAGCAACGACGGCGCTGTGGCAGAAGGTAATGGTCGGCATTCGCCAGGAGAACGCCACCCACGCCCCGGTGGATTTTGACACCAACATTGCCACCACCATTACGGCCCACGGGCCGGGCTATATCGACCAGGGTCTGGAGACGATCGTCGGCCTGCAAACCGATAAGCCTCTCAAGCGTGCGCTGCACCCGTACGGTGGGATCAATATGATCCGCAGCTCGTTCGAAGCCTATGGCCGGGAGATGGATCCGCACTTCGAATACCTGTTTACCGACCTGCGCAAAACCCATAACCAGGGCGTGTTTGACGTCTACTCCCCGGAGATGATGCGCTGTCGTAAATCCGGCGTGCTGACCGGTTTGCCGGACGGCTACGGGCGCGGACGCATCATCGGTGATTACCGCCGCGTGGCGCTCTACGGCATCAGCTATCTGGTACGCGAACGTGAACTTCAGTTTGCCGATCTGCAGGGCAGGCTGGAGCGCGGCGAAGATCTGGAGGCAACGATCCGCCTGCGCGAAGAGCTGGCGGAACACAAGCGCGCGCTGCTGCAGATCCAGCAGATGGCGGCGAACTACGGGTTTGATATCTCTCGTCCGGCTATGGGCGCTCAGGAAGCGGTGCAGTGGGTCTATTTTGCCTACCTGGCAGCGGTGAAATCCCAGAACGGCGGGGCGATGTCGCTGGGGCGCACGGCCTCGTTCCTCGATATCTACATCGAACGCGACATGCAGGCGGGGCGGCTGAGCGAGGTGCAGGCGCAGGAGCTGATCGACCACTTCATCATGAAGATCCGCATGGTGCGCTTCCTGCGCACGCCGGAGTTCGACACGCTCTTCTCCGGCGATCCGATCTGGGCGACGGAAGTGATCGGCGGCATGGGGCTGGACGGACGCACGCTGGTGACCAAAAACAGCTTCCGCTATCTGCATACCCTGCACACCATGGGACCCGCGCCGGAGCCGAACCTGACGATCCTCTGGTCAGAACAGCTGCCGATCGCGTTCAAGAAATACGCCGCGCAGGTATCGATCGTCACCTCTTCTCTGCAGTATGAGAACGACGATCTGATGCGTGCGGACTTCAACAGCGACGATTATGCCATTGCCTGCTGCGTCAGCCCGATGGTGATCGGCAAGCAGATGCAGTTCTTTGGCGCGCGCGCCAACCTTGCCAAAACGCTGCTGTACGCAATCAACGGTGGGGTGGACGAAAAGCTGAAGATCCAGGTCGGGCCAAAAACCGAGCCGCTGCTGGACGACGTGCTGGATTACGACACCGTGATGGCGAGTCTCGATCACTTTATGGACTGGCTGGCGGTGCAGTACATCAGCGCCCTGAATCTCATTCACTACATGCATGATAAGTACAGCTACGAAGCCTCGCTGATGGCGCTGCACGACCGGGATGTCTATCGCACCATGGCCTGCGGCATTGCCGGGCTGTCGGTGGCGGCGGATTCCCTGTCGGCGATTAAATACGCTACGGTGAAGCCGGTGCGCGACCATACCGGCCTGGCGGTCGATTTCGTGATTGAAGGGGACTATCCGCAGTACGGCAACAACGACGACCGTGTGGACAGCATTGCCTGCGACCTGGTGGAGCGCTTTATGAAGAAAATTCAGGCGCTGCCAACCTATCGCAACTCGGTGCCGACCCAGTCGATCCTGACCATCACCTCCAACGTGGTTTACGGCCAGAAGACCGGGAACACGCCGGACGGACGCCGCGGCGGCACGCCGTTTGCGCCAGGCGCAAACCCGATGCATGGCCGCGACAGAAAAGGGGCGGTGGCCTCGCTAACATCGGTTGCCAAGCTGCCATTTACCTATGCGAAAGATGGCATCTCCTACACCTTCTCTATCGTGCCGCAGGCGTTGGGTAAGGACGAGCTGGTGCGCAAAACCAACCTGGTGGGGCTGCTGGACGGGTACTTCCATCACGAAGCATCTATTGAGGGCGGGCAGCACCTGAACGTTAACGTGATGAACCGGGAGATGCTGCTGGATGCCATTGCGCATCCGGAGAATTACCCGAATCTGACCATCCGCGTTTCGGGCTATGCGGTGCGGTTTAATGCGCTGACGCGGGAACAGCAGCAGGACGTGATTTCTCGAACGTTTACCCAGTCAATCTAAATGTGAGTGCTCATGCCCCCTCAACCCAGGGGGCATGTTTTTGCCCGCGAAACATACAAAATTGTTTATATAATTACTCACACATATTCATCCGCTCTTGAAAAACAATGCCCGCTTTTCCTATCACAGCATGTAAGGACAGTAAGATGATGAAAATGACCCGTATTGCGCTGGTCGCCGCCTCGCTGGCAGTGTGCAGTTTTACGGCACAGGCCGCGAACGTTGAGGCTGCTCCGTCTCCATCGCAGGATCCGCTGGTACAGCACCTGAAGCTCAGCAATGAGCAGGTTAAGAAGATTGAAGAGCTGCATAAGCAGCTGGAACAAAATGTCAGCAAGATCCCGATGACGGGCGTGAAGGACGGCGCGCTGGTCGACATGTTCCAGGCGGGTAAATGGGACTAAAGCACGGTCAAAAGCCAGCTTGCCGCCTTTAGCAAAATTGAAGAGCAGACCCGTTATTACCGCGTGAAATATTACTTCGACGTCAGCCAGGTATTAACGCCGGAACAGCGTAAACAGATTAGAACTGATATGGCTAACGCGCTGGCAGAGTGATTTCGTCGTCGCGTACGGCGCCGGATAATTCTGCCGAGGCTCGATCGGTTCCCTCTCCCGTTGGGAGAGGGTTAAGGTGAGGGCATTCTCTAAACCGGCAAATCAATTAGCAGCGCGCGCAGCGGCGTATCTGCCACCAGCGTGATATTCGCTTCATCACGAATAAACGCCCCGTCGCCGCAGGTGAGTGCTTCTTTCTCTTCCGCGTGCGTCACCGCATGCACCGTACCGTGAATAGACTGCAGATAGGCGCGCGGACCGTGAAGCTGGAAGCTCGCCTGTTCACCTTTCTTCAGTTCGATATGATGCAGCCACACCTGCTGGCGCAGCTGCAGGCTACCTTTACTGCCGTCCGGCGATGCAATCAGCTGCTGCTTATCGCCCGTTAAATCTAACTTCTGGACCAGCGGATTTTCCCGCTCAGGGCAGGCGTCCAGCCATAGCTGCATGCGGGTCAGCGTTTTGTCTTTGCTGAGGTTATGTTCGCTGTAGCTGATGCCCGGCTGTGTGGAAATTAACAACGCTTCGCCAGCCTTTGCCTGGACATGATTGCCCTCGCTATCGCGGTATTCTGCCTCGCCTTCCAGGATCAGGTTCAGGATATCGACTTTCGGGTACGTACGCGGCTGGAAGGAGGCGCCCGGGGCGAGCACTTCCTGGTTCAGCACGCGCAGTGAAGCGTAACCGAGGAGTTTAGGGTCAAAGTAGTGTCCAAAGGAAAAGGTGTAGCGGGCCTGCAGCCAACCGAAATCGGCTTGTCCGCACTGTTTAGCTGTTCTTGTCGTAATCATAAACTTGACCTCTCTTTACACTAAAACAATGGTAAAGGTATGGACGCTTCATTGTTAGCCAGATATTCTGCCCGGTATGTTCAAATTTCCTGAATGAGAACGAGATGGCTAAAGAGAGAGCATTGACGCTTGAGGCGCTTCGCGTCATGGACGCGATTGACCGGCGCGGCAGTTTTGCGGCGGCGGCCGATGAACTGGGGCGCGTTCCGTCTGCGCTGAGCTACACCATGCAGAAGCTGGAAGAAGAGCTGGACGTGGTGCTTTTTGACCGCTCCGGACATCGAACAAAATTCACCAACGTCGGTCGAATGCTGCTGGAGCGCGGCCGCGTACTGCTGGAAGCGGCGGACAAGCTGACGACAGACGCCGAAGCGCTGGCGCGCGGCTGGGAAACCCATCTCACGCTCGTGACCGAAGCGCTGGTGCCGACCGAAGCGCTGTTCCCGCTGGTGGATCGCCTGGCGGCGAAGGCCAATACGCAGCTGTCCATTATCACCGAGGTGCTGGCAGGGGCGTGGGAACGTCTGGAGACGGGCAGGGCAGATATCGTTATTGCGCCGGACATGCACTTCCGCTCATCGTCGGAAATCAACTCGCGCAAGCTCTACAGCGTGATGAACGTTTACGTTGCCGCCCCCAACCACCCGATTCATCAGGAACCTGAGCCGCTCTCTGAAGTGACGCGCGTGAAGTATCGCGGCGTGGCGGTAGCGGATACCGCGCGCGAGCGTCCGGTGCTGACGGTGCAGCTGCTGGATAAACAGCCTCGTCTGACGGTGACCTCGCTGGAGGACAAACGGCAGGCGCTGCTCGCCGGTCTGGGCGTGGCGACGATGCCGTACCCGTTTGTGGAAAAAGATATTGCGGAAGGACGACTGCGGGTTGTGAGCCCGGAGTACACCAGCGAAGTGGATATCATTATGGCGTGGCGTCGCGACAGCATGGGCGAAGCCAAATCGTGGTGCCTGCGAGAAATTCCAAAGCTCTTTGCGCACCACAACAAATAAGCGTACAGGCCCGGTAAGCGTAAGCGCCACCGGGCAGTAATTTACGCGCCGATCTTAGGATCGGGACCAAAACGGTTTTCGCCCGGCGTTCCGCTCTGGCAGTTGAAAATCAAAATCACGATCCAGCCCACAATCGGGATCAGCAGCAGCAGCAACCACCACGCCGAACGATCGGTATCGTGCAGCCGACGGAACAGTACCGCCCACGATGGCAGCAGGACTAAAAGGCCATAAATGGTGGTCAGCACGCCTTCACCGCCAGCCCGCTCCCAGCCAAGAATTTTATCCACAATACCCAGCACCATGACGAGGATGAAGTTCACCAGAACGAACATCCAGTACTCTTTGCGGCGGGCGCGGCCACCAAATCCAATGTAGTTGCGCAGTACTTTTAAATACCAGTCCATTTTCCTTGCCTCAATAATCGGTCAATCACTTGTTTTCTAAGCAATCAAAGTAAGGATAGATGGAGATTGTGAATTAAAAAAGGGCATCTATTGATGCCCTTAATATTTATCCAAATCGGACGTCGCGCCCGTGCGGTTCATCCAGGTTCTGCCACGGACCGATGGAGATAATACCCGTCGGGTTGATGGTCTTGTGGCTGCGGAAATAGTGGGTGCGAATATGGTCGAAGTCGACCGTTTCCGCAATGCCCGGCATCTGGTAGATGTCGCGCAGGAAACCATACAGGTTCAGGTAGTCGCTGATGCGGTGTTTATCGCACTTAAAGTGGGTGACATAGACCGGATCAAAGCGGACCAGCGTGGTCCACAGGCGAATGTCCGCTTCCGTCAGGCGATCGCCCGTCAGGTAGCGATGCTGGCCCAGGATCTGCTCCAGGCGTTCCAGTGATTCAAACACCTTCCCGACCGCTTCGTCATACGCTTCCTGGCTGGTGGCGAAACCGGCCTTGTAGACACCGTTGTTGACGTTGTCGTAAATCCAGCCGTTCAGCTCGTCAATCTTATCGCGCAGTTCAACCGGGTAATAATCTCCGGCGCGGGCGCCGTGCGCATCAAATGCGGTATTGAACATGCGGATGATCTCCGCAGACTCATTGCTGACAATCGTCTGGTTTTTCTTGTCCCACAGCACAGGCACGGTCACGCGCCCGGTGTAGTGCGGATCGGCGCGCAGATAGAGCTGGTACAGGAAATCGTGGTGATACAGTTCGTCGCCGGTTGCCGCAGGGAAATCACTGTCGAACGTCCAGCCGTTTTCCAGCATCAACGGGTTGACGACTGAAACTGGAATTAAGGATTCGAGACCTTTGAGCTTGCGCACAATTAGCGTGCGGTGCGCCCACGGGCAGGCAAGGGAAACATAAAGATGATAACGGTCTTTCTCAGCCGCGAAGCCGCCTTCGCCGCTCGGGCCGGGGGCACCGTCGGCGGTCAGCCAGTTACGGAAGGCCGAAACTGAGCGCTTGAAGCGACCTCCGGTGGATTTGGTGTCATACCAGACATCCTGCCATACGCCGTCTACGAGTTGTCCCATTTTTTCTCCTCCGTCAGATAGCAAAAGCGAGGAGATGTCTCCTCGCTTTGAGTTCATTCAGTATAGCGTGCTTACCATTTCTTATTCAGAACGCGGTCGATGCTGTATGCGCCCGGGCCAGTGACGGCCAGCAGCAGGAAGCCACCCGCGATGGTCAAGTTTTTCATGAACATCAGAGAGTTCACGCCTTCCGCAAAGTTGCTGTGGAAGATGAACGCCGTCAGTACGGTGAAGCCTGCAGTAAACAGCGCGGTAGTGCGGGTCAGGAAGCCGAACAGGACTGCCAGGCCGCCGCCGAACTCAAGAAGAATAGTCAGTGGCAACAGGAATCCCGGAACGCCCATGGCTTCCATATACTGCTGGGTACCCGCATAACCGGTGATTTTTCCCCAACCAGCTACGATGAACAGAATTGGCATCAGAATACGCGCTACCAGTACACCAACATCTTCTAATTTTTTCATTTTACTCTCCAGGAAACCACATCAGCGGCTGAACGTTATTTGTCTGCAATTCCGGGTAGATACCGCGTCGTTGCTGTCGATGGAGAGGATAATAAACGGGGCGGGTGGCAATTGTTAGCAAGGAAAACTGTCAATCTTCTTCAAAGATATTGAGTAAGGGAGCGTGCGCGCTGGTGCGTTCACCTGAAGCCTTTCCCACAGGGAGAGGGCGCAAAAACAAAAAACGGTAACCAGGGTTACCGTTTTGCTTTTATCACCGCAGCTGCTGCTGCCGCAACGTTGCTTTCACCAGACGCCAGGCGCTCCAGGCACCAAACCCACGGCGCGCCCAGCGGATGAGCATATTTGGATGACGAACCGTCCAGATAGCCATCACGCTGCTGCCGACCAGCGCCCATGAACGCAGGCTCAGGAAGGTGTTCCAGCCTCGGTCAAACCGTCGCGTCGCGTCAATCCAGTCGCGACGGCTGGCCGACAGATCCAGCCGTTGCTGCTGGATCTGGCTTAGCAGGTACGCTTTTCGCTTTTGACGTTCGGCTTTACCGCTCACGGCTTGTCATCCTCCAGCAGGGCGCGATCGTTAGCCAGCTCCTGACGCGTATGGCGCAGGAACGTGGACTTACGCGCTTTACGCAGCGTCCAGATACCGCCAATCAACGCTGCGACCAGCAGAACGACGGTGGTGGCAATCATGGCGTTAAGACGATACTGCGGGTCAATGGCCCAGATGATTAACACCATCAGGCTCATCAGACCAAACGCGGCGAAGAGCATGGTCAGTCCGAGCATCAGCAGCATCTGGAAGAGGTTGGCTTTCTCCTCTTCCAGCTCAACCACTGCCAGCCGGACGCGCGTTTCGGCAATCCCGACCAGCGTTGTTAAAATACGCTGGCCGATGCCGAGGACGTTGTTAGCAGGCCCTTGTGCGTGACGAGGATCTTCCATATCAACGACGCGTCAGAAGGACACCCAGTACCACACCCACTGCGGCACCAATTCCTACACCCGTCCATGGATTATCACGCACGTATTCGTCCGCGCGGGCAGCCGCTTCGCGGGTCTGTTTCGCCAGTGCATCACCGGTTTCACCCAGGCGATAGCGGCTCTCTTTCAGCGCCTGCTCCGCCTTGCTGCGCAGCTTGCTAACCTCTTCTTTTGACTTATCAGCAGAGGAGTTCAGCACCTCTTCAAGGGTATCGGCCAGGGATTTCAGTTCAGCGCGCAGATGTTCAGACGTCGTATCTTTTGACATGATTCTCTCTCCTGTTGAGATTTCCGTTAACTCAATAATCGCGAGCTTCCAGCGCTTTCAGGTCGTCCTGCGCTTCTTTCAACTTCTTCTCGCGCTTAGCAATTTTTTCCGCATCTCCTTTCTCTTTCGCTTCCTGCAGGTCGCGACGGCGCTCGGCTATCTCGTCCTTCTGTTCAGCGATTTTCTTCTTGTGGTCGGCACGAAGCTTGCTGTCTGAACAGTTCGCTTTCACTTCGCTCAGCGCTTTTTTAAGACCGTCAACACGGTGCTGATTGTTATGCTTTTCGGCATAACCGATCTCACGCTGAATATCCTGTTCTTTCTCCTGACAAAGAGAGTTTGCGAAGGATGCTGTGCTTAAAGAAAAAAGGGCCAGAGCCAGAGTCATGCGGAATTTCATTATCGAAACCTTCCATTGTGTTGCGGCGTAAGCCGCTATCCAAAGTTATGCGGAGTACAGTCGAGGGGTGCTCCGCGTACTTAAGCATAGTAAGTAAACGGGGGATTCACCAAAGTGAGTGAAAAGATTCGGAATCCTGGAAGTTATCCAAACCGATGCGACGTATCGCGAATCAAAGAGAGCCAGGCTGCAGGCTGGCTCTCATCTTCCTGCTGGGCAATGATATACCCGTGCGGCAGCGTACGGTCGAGAACCACTTTCGCGGCGGCACTTTGCGCACGGGAATCAAACTTGATCAGTAAAACATCGTCCTGCGGAGTGATGCTTTTAAAGCGGATCCCGTTCGCATCCAGATGATGCCAGACAGAAAAACCGTCAGGCACGCTGGCACCCTGGTTCACCGGGCGAATGGCAAGCGTGGATTCCTGGTGCGAAAGCGCGCTCCATGCCAGCAGCATGGCGCTGAGCACCACCAGTGTCATCACGGCGCAGGCAAAACGGCGCAGGGCAAGCGGTGAGATAGCCATCGTTAGCCTCTGGCTCCGTATTTCTTTTTCCACAGCACGACCAGAGAGCCGATCAGGCCGAAGACCAGCAGAACCACAGGCAGCAGCATCAGGCAGGACATCAGCTGGTCTTCATATTTCATAAACACCGGCGTTTTACCCAACGCATAGCCGAGCGTCGTCAGAATAAGCACCCATAACAGACCGCTCATCCAGTTAAAGAACTGGAAGCGGGCGCTGCTCAGCCCCGACAGACCGGCAATGGTCGGCAAAAGCGTACGTACAAACGCGATAAAGCGGCCAATCAGCAGCGCGGAAAGCCCGTGCTTATGGAAAAGGTGGTGCGCCCGCTGGTGATAATGTGCAGGCAGGTGCGAGAGCCAGTTCTGGACGATCCGGGTATTGCCCAGCCATCTACCCTGGATGTAGCTCACCCAGCAGCCGAGGCTGGCCGCGACGGTCAGTAATAAAATGGTTTGCGGAAACGCCATCGCCCCTTTGGCACACAGCACGCCAACGAGCACCAGCAAACTGTCACCAGGCAGGAAGGCAGCAGGCAGCAAACCGTTCTCAAGGAACAGGATCATAAACAAGACGAAATAGAGCATGCCAATCATGGAAGGGTTGGCCAGCGTTTCAAAATCCTGCGCCCAAAGGGCATGCAGTAGTTGGGTCAAAAGTTCCATTCAGTGTTCCTAGAAATCGGTTAACGTCACGCCTGTTATCCGGGGCAAACAGCACGGCGACATTGTTGTGATTTCATTATGGTCGCTCGCGGACACATTGCGGTGTGGCCAACACGTTTCCCTGTTAATTGGCTGGTTAGCAAGCACTAACTTACAAAATAACGAAGTGAATCCAATTGTAACAAAGCCCAACGTTCTGCGTCACAGAATTTGCAGGCGTGAGTTGATTTTGGCGTAAGCCCAGGAAGTGAGCGAGGGGATTTACAAAGGCTGACACTATATATGTTTTGCTTACCCACTGGAGCCAGCAGGCGCAGCAAGGCACCTGCCAGCGGGAAGGTCATCTATTTTGCGGCACTGGGGGCCGTATCGAGATGAACAACGGGATTATCGGCGAAAAGATAGCGGTCAGCGTTAAATTCGAAGTCGTCGCTGGTTTCATTGAACAGCATCTGCTTGGTGTTTTCCAGATGCTGCCACATCGCCAGCTTAGCAGCATGGGGATCTTTACGAATCAGCGCCTTAAGGATTTGATCGTGATCGTCACACCAGTTGTCGACGGTACGGGAATCGATATGATCGTGCAGTTTCTTCCAGTACGGGTTATGAACGCGCTGAGTCCACATTTTCTCAACAATTGCCGCCAGCGCCGTATTTTGGGTTGCCAGGGCGACCTGGACGTGAAACTGCAGATCCCACTCTGAATCGCGGAAACATTTTTCCTTACGGGCATTCTCCTGGATTTCCATCAGCTTCATGATGTCCTGCTTGGTCACCTGCGTCGCCGCAAACTCAGCAATATTGCTTTCGATCAGTTGGCGAGCCTGGAGCAGCTCAAACGGACCGTAGCTGGCGAATTCCAGACTTTCGTCCGCGACGGGAGAGTGTTTCGGCAGATTAGAAATCACGTGAATGCCGGAGCCTTTGCGTACCTCAACGTAGCCTTCCACTTCCAGCATGATGATGGCTTCGCGCACCACGGTGCGGCTGACGCTTTTTTCATCCGCAATGAAGCGCTCGGCGGGAAGTTTATCACCGACAAGATAGACTCCTTGCTCGATGCGATCTTTCAGCTCGGCAGCAAGTTGTTGATATAAACGACGTGGTTCGGTGATTTCCATATGCGCTCCAGGCAGGGTACGGCAGATGATTTGTTATACCACTTTTGCGTGCCACTCTCCAGATTTTGCCATTAAAAAAGCCGCCTGGAGGCGGCTTAGGGGAAACGCATTTTCGCTAACTTTGCGTAGCCGGTTTCCCAAGGGACTCTTTTGCCAGCTCCTCTGCCGATTTGCTTTTCAGCACCGTCCAGATCACCACCGCGCCCAGCAGGTCGAAGATCGCCAGCACGGCGAACAGCGGGCTGAAGCCGATGGTATCCGCCAGTGCGCCGACCACCAGCGCAAACATCGTACTTGCGGTCCAGGCTGCCATCCCGGTCAGGCCGTTGGCGGTGGCCACTTCGTTACGGCCAAAGACGTCAGAGGAGAGCGTAATCAGCGCGCCGGACAGGGACTGGTGAGCAAATCCGCCGATGCACAGCAGGGCGATAGCCACATACGGGCTGGTGAACAGGCCGATCATGCCCGGGCCAATCATCAGCAGTGCGCCCATGGTCACTACCATTTTACGGGAAACAATCAGGTTCACCCCAAACCAGCGCTGGAACAGCGGTGGCAGGTATCCGCCCACAATACAGCCCAGGTCAGCGAACAGCATGGGCATCCAGGCGAACATCGCGATCTCTTTCAGGTTAAAGCCGTAGACTTTAAACATGAACAGGGGGATCCACGCGTTGAAGGTACCCCATGCCGGCTCGGCCAGGAAACGCGGCAGGGCGATACCCCAGAACTGACGGGTGCCCAGGATCTGCCAGACGGTCATTTTTTTGCCGTTGTTGGTCTGATGCTGCGCTTCCTGACCACCAATGATGTACTCGCGTTCTTCTTCAGACAATTTTTTCTGATCGCGCGGATGTTTATAGAAAATCAGCCACGCCATGGCCCACGCAAAGCTCAGCACGCCAGATATGATGAACGCCATCTGCCAGCTGTGCATCACGATAGCCCACACCACCAGCGGTGGTGCAATCATCGCCCCGATGGACGAGCCGACGTTGAAGTAACCGACCGCAATGGAACGCTCTTTTGCCGGGAACCACTCGGAGCTGGCTTTCAGCCCTGCGGGGATCATGGCGGCTTCAGCTGCACCTACCGCGCCGCGCGCCAGCGCCAGGCCGCCCCAGCTTCCCGCCAGCGCGGTGGCTCCGCAGAACACCGCCCAGGCGATGGCGAAGAAGGCATAACCGATTTTGGTACCGAGAATGTCCAGCACATAGCCAGCAACAGGCTGCATGATGGTATAAGCCGCGGAATAGGCGGCAATGATGTAGGAGTATTGCTGCGTGGAGATATGCAGCTCTTCCATCAACGTTGGCGCTGCTGCTGCCACGGTGTTACGCGTCAGGTAGCCCAGCACGGTGCCTAACGTCACCAGTGCGATCATATACCAACGTAACCCTTTAATTTTACGCATCTAAAACCTCATCGTTATGTTATTTCCGCGCCAGAACGCGGCAACCTCTCGACCGTTTCCGGGAGCAGTTGTGTAACGGGAGGGGCGCGGCCGGGAGCATGTCCCGAAACGGCCCGAACCTTGCCATAAGTAAGCGTGCATAAGTCGGTATCCGTACCGTTAAATCTGGTGTATCTGACACCAGTAATGCATTCCGTCGGCTTATAGTTTGCGACGGCGAAAAGATAACTTGTCATACAACTTTAAAAGGTGAGTGACATCACAAATGTATGATTCTTTGTGGGGACATTAATTGCTGAGCGCAAAGCTAGTAATGATGCGGCTTGTAGAAGGGTTTACTCCATTGAGGGTAATTTATTTGTTGACGTTTATTGATCTCACTCACGAAAAAAGCTTCGGTGGGTGGAAATTGGTGTGATAACTTTGCAGCATATGAACATACGCTTTCTGACGCTCCCGTAATGAGGAAGACGATAATGACGCCGTTTATG
>NZ_CDRQYH010000072.1:0-18427 GCF_977039595.1 Enterobacter sp. | reverse complement strand
TATACAATGGCAGATGCAGGTAAAGCTTACGCCGATACCGTTGACCGTCTGCTGGGAGAAGAACGTCCTTTCCGCTTCATTGAAGAAGAGAAGAAAGGTTTCCTCAAACGCCTGTTCGGAGGATAAGTTATGGCATTACTGGACTTTTTTCTCTCGCGGAAAAAGAACACCGCCAACATCGCAAAAGAACGTCTGCAAATTATCGTTGCGGAGCGTCGTCGTAGCGACGCCGAGCCTCATTACCTGCCGCAGCTGCGCAAGGACATCCTGGAAGTGATCTGTAAGTACGTGCAGATTGACCCGGAGATGGTGACGGTGCAGTTGGAACAAAAAGACGGGGATATTTCGATTCTGGAGCTGAACGTGACGCTCCCGGAAGCGGAAGAGTCGCGTCCGTAGGTTTGTGATTTCATAGCCCCGGTAAGCGCAGCGCCACCGGGGGAATATGCCGGGTTTATCACCCGGCATATTTTTTATCGCGGATAGCCTTCCAGCAGCGAATTCAGGCGATCGGCCATCAATTCCCCGCGCCATCCCGCCATCATTTCCGGCACGCCATTCTGCGGCTTCAGCTTCCAGTGCCAGTTCAGCAGCTGGTTAATCTGACGACGTGAGGCGAGCAGTTCCGCGCTCAGTTTGCTTTCGGTTGCAACTGCCTGCACCAGCGCTTTGATGTCCTTGAAAGCCTTGCGATAGCCCGGCATGTCCATCAGGTTCAGCAACGGTTCCGGCAGCGTATCTTCCGGCAGCTCCTGCGCTTTTGCGACCAGCGCCAGCAGGGTTTTACCGTGGAAACGGATCTCGCTGCCCGAAAGCCCAATGCTGTCAAGCTCGCCGAGGCTGCCCGGCATATAGCGCGCCACCGCCCAGAGATGCTCTTCACGGACTACGAAGTTAACGGCCAGGTCGCGCTCCCGCGCTTTACGCAAGCGCCAGTCTGCCAGCAGCTGCAGGCATGCCAGCTGACGCGTGCGCAGCTGCCAGGCGTTGCTGATATCGCGCCATGCCTCTTTCGGATCCACCACTTCCTGACGGCGCTGCTGGGTCATTCGGCACTCGTCCAGCGCAGCAGCGAGCCATCCGGAGGCTTTCGCCTCTTTCATCAGCTGTCCGGCGATCGGCAGCAGGTAAAACACGTCTGCCGCCGCATATTCCAGCTGGCGTGCGGTTAGCGGACGCGCCAGCCAGTCGGTGCGGGATTCACTCTTATCCAGCGTCAGGCCCGTATATTCCTCCACCATGGCGGCAAAACCCCACGACAGTGGACGACCGCTGAACGCCGCGAGGATCTGCGTATCAATCAGCGGCTGAGGCATGATGCCAAAGGTGTTCAGAAAGACTTCCAGATCTTCACTGCCCGCGTGCAGGTATTTCGTCACGGCGGTATCGAGCAGCAGGTCACGCATCGGCGTCCAGTCGGTAATGCCGAGAGGGTCGATCAGCGACACGTGTTTACCGTCGTACATCTGAATCAAACCCAGCTGCGGATAATAGGTTCGGGTACGGACAAACTCGGTATCCAGGGCAATGGCAGGAAAGTCGCGCGTCACTTCGCACAGCGAAGCCAGCTCGTCGTTGGTCGTGATCATCTGGTAATTCAAATCGGATTCTCTTTTGTTTGCGCCCATAAAAAACGCCGGCTTAACCGGCGTCTGGACGATTAACGTGAAGCTCAGGCCTTATTGTCTACTTTGGCACGGGCTTCGTCACGTAATTCTCGTCGTAATATCTTCCCGACGTTGGATTTCGGCAACTCGTCGCGGAATTCCACCAGCTTCGGCACTTTATAGCCCGTCAGCTGACGACGACAAAACGTTATCAGCGCTTCCTCGGTGAGAGAAGGATCTTTCTTGACCACAAATATCTTCACCGCTTCACCGCTGCTGCCGGAAGGCACCCCTACTGCTGCCACTTCGAGTACGCCGCTGTGCTGCATAACCACGTCTTCGATCTCATTAGGATAGACGTTGAAGCCGGAGACCAGAATCATATCTTTCTTGCGATCAACAATACGCAGGAAGCCTTCCTCATCCATCACCGCGATGTCACCGGTATGCAGCCAGCCGTCTTTGATGATTTCGTCGGTCGCGTCGGGACGCTGCCAGTAGCCCAGCATCACCTGCGGACCTTTAACGCACAGCTCACCCGGCTCACCCGGCGCGACTTCGTTATCGTTATCATCGACCAGTTTGGCCTCTGTGGAAGGAACGGGCAGACCAATGCTTCCGCTGTGATAGTCGATATCATGCGGGTTGACGCTGACCAGCGGCGCGCATTCCGTCAGGCCATAGCCCTCCAGCAGATACTGACCGGTGAGCTTCACCCAGCGCTCGGCAACCGCCTGCTGGACCGGCATGCCGCCGCCCGCAGAGAGGTGCAGCGTGGAGAAATCCAGCTGCTGAAACTCTTTGTTATTAAGCAGCGCGTTGAACAGGGTATTTACCCCGGTCATGGCGGTGAACGGGTATTTTGCCAGCTCTTTCACCAGCCCCGGTATATCGCGCGGGTTGGTGATCAGCACGTTCTGACCGCCCAGCTCAATAAACAGCAGGCAGTTCATGGTCAGTGCGAAAATGTGGTACAGCGGCAGCGCCGTAATGACCAGTTCTTTGCCGGGATGCAGCAGCGGCCCGTAGGTTGCGTTGACCTGCTCAAGGTTCGCCAGCATGTTGCGGTGGGTCAGCATTGCGCCTTTCGCCACGCCGGTGGTACCACCGGTATACTGCAGGAATGCGAGATCTTCTGAGACCACTTCCGGCTTAACGTACTGCATACGATAGCCCGCATGCAGCGCCCTGCGGAAGGAGATAGCGTCCGGCAGGTGATATTTTGGCACCAGACGCTTGACGTATTTGACGACAAAGTTAACCAGCGTGCCTTTGGCGGTGGAGAGTTGATCCCCCATGCGCGTCAGGATGACGTGTTTCACCTGGGTTTTGTCGACCACTTTTTCCAGCGTATGGGCAAAGTTGGACACAATGACAATCGCAACCGCGCCGCTGTCGTTCAGCTGATGCTCAAGCTCGCGCGGGGTGTACAGCGGGTTGACGTTGACGACAATCATCCCGGCTCGCAGGATACCGAACAACGCCACCGGGTATTGGAGCAGGTTTGGCATCATCAGCGCGACGCGGTCCCCTTTTTGCAGCCCCAGCCCTTCCTGAAGATACGCCGCAAACGCCCGGCTACGCTCTTCAAGCTTACGGAACGTCATGACCTCGCCCATATTCACGAATGCGGGCTGGTCCGCGTAGCGCCTTACCGAGTGCTCAAATAATTCCACCAGGGATTGATAACGGTCAGGATTGATCTCAGCAGGAACATCTGCGGGATAACGGTTAAGCCAAACCTTCTTCAATGCATCACCTCTGAAATGAGTGTTCGTCGTCATCACAACCCCGATATTAAACAGTTTGTTAACATTATATTAACTCAGCGTACCAGTTTATTAATTGTTCAGATTTAAGGTTGCGAAGCGCGTCACTCTTTTTTTTCGTTTTATCCGTAAAAAAACAGAGACAGCGGCTGAGCCGCTGTCTCTTTTCTAGCAATAACAGTAAGTTACTCAGTAACGATCGTCTGTACCTGTGCAGGTCCCGGGTTATACCAACCCCAGCCCGGGTAGCCGTAACGATAAGGATGCGGACCCCACATCCACGGATCGATCGGCTGAGGCGGCATGATCACCTGCTGTGCTAACCGCCAGCGCTTATACCCGTTGACCTGCATGGTCATAAATTTATACGGCGTGCTGCCGATTTTACCCTGCACGGCGCCGGTAATCGGCCCGACGACGGTGACCAGCTGTCCGCGAAAATCGACAGGATCGAGGAAACCACTCACGTCCGCGTAGATACGCCCGCGAGAGGCCTCACCCAGTACAGGCCGCGCGCCGCTGTCCAGCGGAACGGTTGCGATCTCGAGGCGGGTTTTCCCCTGCTGGTTTTGTACGTCTATCACCTTACCGCCAAAGCGCGCTTCCTGGCCGACGTACAGCTCAGGGGCATTCATCACCCGAACCAGATCCTGCTGTGGCGTCGGGCTGGTGCCCTTAATCGCATCAGGAACGGAAACGCATCCGCTCAGTGCTATGGCAACTGCGCCTGCCATAATAAGGCGTACTACTTTAGTCTGGACCGCCATGATGCGACTCCTTTTTCTCAGTTCCTGTTACTGAGATTCACTCGCGGCCCGGAAGTTTCTTCCACGCAACGGTGTTTCGCAAATAAACCGGCTCCGCGTGTTCAACGACCACGGTTTTGCCTGCTGCGAGCAGCTGGCTGGCAATCGGAAGCATATCTTCCGCAGCAGGCAGCAGCATGTTGCCGTCCACCAGCGTCAACCCGGTGTCGTTCGCCATCTCTGGCCACGCCGGCCAGCCGGTGCCGACGGTTGCCCACTCGCCTGACAGCTGTTGCAGTCTTTCAGTGACCGCTTCCGGCTTAAGCACGGCTTCCGTCTCTTCACCGTGCCACACGCCCTGCTCGTCGCGAGTGTATTCGGCCCAGTAAACTTCGCCCATGCGGGCATCAATCGCGGCCAGCACGCGCGTTGCCCCGGTCATGCGCCATGCGCCCTGCGCCATGGTGGCGAGGGTAGAAACGCCGATCATCGGCAGCTCGGCGCCCAGCGCCAGCCCCTGCGCAATGCCAATCCCGATACGTACGCCCGTAAAGCTTCCGGGGCCACGGCCAAAGGCCAGCGCGTCGAGGTCGGTTAAGGAGGTGTTGCCCTGGGTTAAAATGGCTTTTACCAGGGGCAGAATGCGTTGGGTGTGTTCCCGGGGGCACTCTTCGAAATGGGCAGAAACAGCACCGTCGTTCAACAGAGCGACAGAGCAAGCCTCTGTCGCGGTATCAATAGCCAGAATTCGCATCAGTCGTCGCGCTCTCGCAAGGGTCAGTCACAAAATGGCGCGCATCTTAGCACACTCCGGGATAAATTACTCCGCCGTTGGATTTGCCAGGAAACGCACCGCGCGTTTTATGTCCCGCGTCCGCGGCGCGGGCGGCAGGCTTGCAAGGAAGGTTGCTCCGTAAGGGCGCATCACCAGTCGGTTATCGCAGATGACCAGCACGCCGCGATCGGTAACGTCGCGGATTAATCGCCCTACCCCTTGCTTAAGGGTAATGACCGCATCCGGCAGCTGAACCTCATCAAACGGATCGCCGCCGCGCAGGCGGCAGTCCTCCATCCTCGCCTTGAGCAGCGGATCGTCCGGGGAGGTAAACGGAAGCTTATCAATGATAACCAGCGAGAGCGTATCGCCGCGCACGTCCACCCCTTCCCAGAAGCTGCTGGTGGCTACCAGCAGGGCATTTCCAGCGCTGACAAACTGCTGGAGCAGCTGGCCTTTGCTGGTTTCGCCCTGCAGCAGCACCGGCAGCGTCATGGTGGCGCGGAACTGCTCGGCGAGGTCGCGCATCATAGCGTGAGAGGTGCAGAGCATAAAACAGCGGCCATTGTTGGCCTCTATCATCGGTTTTAACATCGCGGCCAGATGGCGCGCCGCACCCGGCTGGTTCGGCAGCGGCAGATTACGGGGAACGCAGAGCAGCGCCTGCTTTTCGTAATCGAACGGGCTGGGCAGGAGTAAGGATTCCGCCTGCTCAATGCCCAGACGTTCCGTGAAGTGATGCAGATCGTCATTCACCGACAGGGTTGCCGAGGTGAAGATCCAGCTTCCCGGCTTTTGCGCCATCACCTCTTTAAATTTATCCGCCACCGTCAGCGGCGTGAGCGCCAGCGTGAAATGCCGCGAAGTGCATTCGTACCAGTAGCTGTACCCCGGCTGATTGATCTCATTGAGCCGTTTGAGCCGCCCGCGATACAGCGTGGCGCGCTCAAAGGCCGCGTCCAGCAGGGCGGAACGACCAAGCGACAGTTTCGCCACGTCGTAGCAGAGTTCAAGGGCGTCATCGAGCAGCAGCAGCGCGCGCTGGATATTTTTGTCCGCCAGCAGCTCGCGCAGGTTGCCGCGATAGCCCGGCTCGCCGAGCTGTAAACGGAAATCCTGCGCGCTTTGCGCCAGACGGTCAGCGCACTTCTGCAGCTGCTGAGTATCTTTAAGTTCGGTCCGGTAGGCAATGGTGAAATCTTTCGCCAAATCCTGCAGCTGGCGGCTGGAAAGCGACTGACCAAAGTACTGGCTGGCGATATCCGGCAGCTGGTGGGCTTCGTCGAAGATCATCACGTCCGCCTCCGGAATCAGCTCACCAAAGCCGCTGTCCTTTACCACCATATCCGCGAGGAACAGATGGTGGTTCACCACCACGACATCCGCATCCATCGCCGTTTTGCGCGCTTTCACTACAAAGCAGTCTTTATACAGCGGACAGTCGCTGCCGAGGCAGTTGTCGTTAGTGCTGGTCACCAGCGGCCAGGCCGGGGAATCTTCCGGCACGCTCGCGCAGGTGCTGATATCGCCCTCTTCCGTCTGGTTCGCCCAGGCGCGAAGGATAATGACGTCGCTGAGGGTTTGCACCGGCAGGTCGCCGCCCGCCAGCGCCTGCTGCTCAAGGCGTTCCAGGCAGAGATAGTTGGATCTCCCCTTCAGCAGGGCCAGACGGCCTTTATATTTCAGCGCCTTTGCCACAGTGGGCAAATCGCGGCTGTAGAGCTGGTCCTGCAGCGCTTTCGAACCGGTCGAGATAATCACCTTCTTTTTGGCCCGCAGCGCTGGCGCAAGGTAAGCATAGGTTTTACCCGTGCCGGTACCCGCTTCGACCACCAGCGGCTGAGCCTTATCGATGGCGCGTGCAACGGCGTGCGCCATCTGGCGCTGAGGTTCACGGGGTTTGAAGCCGGGAATAGCCTGCGCTAATTGACCTTCAGGGGAAAAATCGTCTGCCACGGTGCTCTCTCACTGTATTTTTGCACAGGGATTATGTCAGCCCATCCTCTCCTGTGCCACCCCAAATAGTGACGACACGAGAACAATATGGCAGTCTTGCCGCCTGACGACGAAAAATAACGAGGAAACGTTTATGACAATTGTGCGCATTGATGCCGAAGCCCGCTGGTCTGATGTGGTTATCCATAACCAGACGCTCTACTACACCGGCGTACCGGCTAACCTGGATGCGGATGCGTTCGAGCAAACGGCTAACACTCTGGCGCAGATTGATGCGGTGCTGGAAAAACAGGGCAGCGACAAATCCCGCATTCTGGATGCGACGATTTTCCTGGCAAACAAAGATGATTTCGCGGCAATGAATAAAGCCTGGGATGCGTGGGTTGTGGCGGGTCACGCGCCTGTACGCTGCACCGTACAGGCCACGCTGATGAAGCCGGAATACAAGGTAGAGATTAAGATTATCGCGGCGGTTTAAGCCCGATTACTCTTCATCTTCATCCTCGAAACGCGCCACGATCCGCTCGCCGGTATGCGTGGCGCGCAGTTCTTCCGCCACCTGGGAAATCGCCTGTCCGCTGCTCATCCCCTGGGACATCAGTTCCTGAATTCGCTCAACCGCTTTCTGCTGCTGTTCATGGCTCAGAGAAGGTAAACCTGCAAACATCGTCAACTCCTGCTAAATTATTCGCGCTAATTATTTCACGCTGCCCGGTAGTATGCCACACATGAACATGCGCTTCCCCACTGTTATTACCCTGCCCTGGCGAACAGACGCCGCTGAATACTGGTTTGCCCGCCTGAGCCATCTTCCGTTTGCGATGCTGCTGCACTCCGGTCATGCGGACCACCCCTACAGCCGCTTCGACATTCTGGTGGCCGATCCGCTAAAGACGCTGACAACCGATGACCTGTCCTTAACTGGCGATCCGCTGGCGCGGCTTCAGCAAGCCATTAACGCGCTGGGCTTATCAGCCGCGCCGAACCCGGACTTCCCTTTTCAGGGAGGCGCGCTGGGCCTGTTTGGCTACGATCTGGGTCGCCGTTTCGAAGCGCTGCCCGAGCATGCGCAGGCTGATATTTCCCTGCCCGACATGGCCGTGGGGCTGTACGACTGGGCGTTAATTGTCGATCACCAGAAAAAAACGGTTTCCCTGCTGAGCCATCATGACGTGAAGGCGCGTCTGGCGTGGCTTGAATCGCAGCAGCCTGCACCGGCACAGACGTTCACATTGACCTCCGGCTGGCGCTCAAATATGAGTGCAGCGGAGTATGCCGAAAAATTCGCTCGCGTTCAGGCATACCTGCAAAGCGGTGACTGCTATCAGGTTAACCTCGCCCAGCGTTTCCAGGCGACGTATCAGGGAGACGAGTGGCAGGCGTTTACCCGTCTTAATGCCAGCAACAAGGCGCCGTTTAGCGCGTTTGTGCGTCTGGAACAGGGTGCAATACTCAGTCTTTCACCCGAGCGATTTATTCATCTGGCCGAGGGCACGATTCAAACCCGTCCTATTAAAGGCACCTTGCCGCGTCTTGCCGATCCCGACGCCGATCGCCAGCAGGCGGAAAAACTTGCCGCCTCGCCGAAAGACCGCGCCGAGAACCTGATGATTGTGGACCTAATGCGTAACGACATCGGCCGTGTCGCCGAACCGGGCAGCGTGCGCGTGCCGGAACTGTTTGTCGTCGAGCCTTTCCCGGCAGTGCATCATCTGGTCAGCACCATAACCGCGCGTCTGCCCGCCTCTCGCACCGCCTGCGATCTGCTCCGTGCCGCGTTTCCGGGCGGCTCCATCACCGGCGCGCCCAAAATTCGCGCCATGGAAATCATCGACGAACTGGAACCGCACCGCCGCAACGCCTGGTGCGGCAGCATCGGCTATATCAGCCTGTGCGGCACCATGGATACCAGCATCACCATTCGCACGCTGACCGCCTGCAGCGGAAATCTCTACTGTTCGGCCGGGGGCGGTATTGTTGCCGACAGCCTGGTCGATGCGGAATATCAGGAAACCTTTGATAAAGTTAACCGTATCCTGAAACAACTGGAGTAATCACGGGTGGAAAAAGAGAACCTGACGCTGGATGATTTTTTATCTCGCTTTCAGCTACTAAGACCGCAGGTCAACCGCGAGGCGCTGAATCAGCGTCAGGCGGCCGTGCTGATCCCGGTCGTGCGTCGCGCGCAGCCGGGCCTGCTGCTCACCCAACGTTCTCCCCATTTACGCAAGCACGCGGGTCAGGTCGCCTTTCCTGGCGGCGCAGTAGACAGCTCCGACGCCTCGCTGATTGCCGCCGCGCTGCGGGAAGCACAGGAAGAAGTTGCCATTCCGCCTGAGACGGTGGAGGTCATTGGCGTGCTGCCGCCCGTAGATAGCGTCACCGGTTTTCAGGTCACGCCGGTGGTAGGTATTATCCCGCCTGACCTGCAGTATCACGCCAGCATCGATGAAGTCTCTGCAGTGTTTGAAATGCCGCTTGAAGAGGCGCTCCGGCTAAGCCGTTATCATCCGCTGGATATACATCGACGAGGGCATGACCATCGGGTCTGGTTGTCCTGGTATCAGCATTATTTTGTCTGGGGCATGACGGCGGGCATTATTCGTGAACTGGCGTTGCAAATCGGCCTGAAGCCTTGACTATACTTTACATTCCATCCTTTTTCGCAGGTTTGCGATCCGCGTCGCGCTATTAGCAAAACCCATCGTCAACCATTAGTTTAATTCATGTGAATAGTTAAGCCGAGGTCGGTGTTCCCTCTTACACTATGCGCAGTTATAACATCGTTACTGGAACCCCGGTAACCCTGTCAGGAGTGTGAAAGTGATTAGTATATTCGACATGTTCAAAGTGGGAATTGGCCCTTCGTCTTCCCATACTGTTGGCCCGATGAAGGCCGGTAAACAGTTCGTCGATGATCTGGTCGAAAAAGGATTACTGGAAAGCGTTACCCGTGTCGCCGTGGATGTTTACGGCTCGCTGTCATTAACGGGTAAAGGCCACCACACCGATATCGCCATTATTATGGGTCTGGCAGGCAATATGCCGGATACCGTTGATATTGATGCCATCCCGGCATTCATCCGCGACGTGGAAACACGCGGCCGCCTGCTGCTGGCAAACGGCCAGCAGGAAGTCGATTTCCCGCAGGATGACGGCATGCGTTTCCGTAGCGACAACCTGCCGCTGCATGAAAACGGCATGACCATTCACGCTTACAGCGGTGAAAAAGAGATTTACAGCAAAACGTACTACTCCATCGGCGGTGGCTTCATCGTGGATGAAGAGCATTTTGGCAAAGATAGCGTCGGCGACGTCAGCGTACCGTACCCGTTCAAATCGGCTACCGAGATGCTGGGCTACTGCAAAGAGACCGGTCTTTCACTGTCCGGCATGGTGATGCAGAACGAACTGGCGCTGCACAGCAAGAAAGAGATTGAAGACTATTTTGCCAACGTCTGGCAAACCATGCGCGCCTGTATCGACCGCGGGATGAACACCGAAGGCGTTCTGCCGGGTCCACTGCGCGTGCCGCGTCGTGCCTCCGCCCTGCGCCGTATGCTGGTGACCACGGACAAGTTTTCCAATGACCCGATGAACGTGGTCGACTGGGTAAACATGTTTGCCCTGGCGGTTAACGAAGAAAACGCCGCCGGTGGACGCGTCGTGACGGCGCCAACTAACGGCGCGTGCGGTATCGTTCCGGCAGTGCTGGCGTATTACGATCACTTTATTGAGCCCGTGACGCCTGATATCTACATCCGCTATTTCCTGGCGGCAGGTGCAATCGGTGCGCTGTACAAAATGAATGCATCCATCTCCGGTGCTGAAGTAGGCTGTCAGGGTGAAGTCGGCGTGGCCTGCTCCATGGCGGCGGCGGGTCTGGCAGAGCTGCTGGGCGCAAGCCCTGAGCAGGTCTGCGTGGCGGCTGAAATCGGTATGGAGCATAACCTCGGTCTGACCTGCGATCCGGTCGCGGGCCAGGTGCAGGTGCCGTGCATCGAGCGTAACGCAATTGCTTCCGTGAAAGCCATCAACGCCTCACGCATGGCGATGCGCCGTACCAGCGAACCTCGCGTATCGCTGGATAAGGTGATTGAAACCATGTACGAAACCGGTAAAGACATGAACGCGAAATACCGCGAGACGTCCCGTGGTGGCCTGGCCATTAAGGTGCAGTGCGACTAATACTGCCTTTCGCCCATCTGCAACGGATGGGCGAATTTCCCTCTTCTTCCTCGTCTCCTTCAGCTTTCCCCACTACACTTTCACTGTTGCGTCCGGCTTTTGTGGCTGGTGGCTTATCAGGCGACCGTTCATGCAAACTGCACAAACGATCATTAAAAACTATCGCCGAAAACGCGTTATCGTCTGTGTGACGGTTGCGCTCCTCACGCTCATCCTGACGTTAGGCATTCGCTTTATTTCGCAGCGCAATGTTAACCAACAGCGGATCCTCGATTTTACCAGCCACACCGTTCGCGCCCTTGATAACGTCCTGCTTTCTTTAGAGAACCGCCGCAGCGTGCTGCAGCCCCTGGTGGGGCAGCCCTGCCCGCAGGCGCACCTCGCGCTGCGAAAGCAGGCAGCCATTTTGCAGACGGTACGCTCCATCGCCCTGATTAAAGACGGTATTCTCTACTGCTCGAGTATTTTCGGCAGCCGCAATGTGCCTGTGCGCGACTTCCTGAAAGAACTCCCCGCCAGCACGACAAAGCTGATTTTATCCACCGACCAGTGGCTGCTTAAGGGAAGCCCGATATTGATCCAGTGGTATCCCGTCTCTTAGGACGGTGAAGCAGGCGTCATTGAGATCATTAATATTGATCTGATCGCCAAAATGATTCTGGAGCCACAGCGCCCGCTCATCAATGACGTGGCGCTGACCGTAGGCGATCGCTTTCTGCGCTATGGACAACGCGTCAGCGACAGCCTGACGTTTGATAAGGAAGGCTCGCTTTTCCAGCAATCATCAAACCGAAATCCTTTCACCATTACGGTCAGCGGGCCAGGCCCTGGAGAGTTAGCCTTAAAAAGCCTGCCAGCCCAGCTGCCTCTCGGGCTCATGCTTAGCCTGCTGCTGGGCTATCTCGCCTGGCTGGCAACGGCAAACCGGATGAGCTTCACGTGGGAGATCGATATGGGGATTGCGGGCCGGGAATTTGAACTTTTCTGCCAGCCGCTGGTGAATGCCCGTACCCAGGCGTGCACGGGCGTGGAGATCCTGCTGCGCTGGAATAATCCGCGTCAGGGATGGATCTCTCCGGAAGTGTTTATTCCTCTGGCAGAAGAACATAACCTGATTGTCCCCCTGACCCGCTATGTGATCGCCGAAACGGTGCGCCAGATAGGCTACTTTCCCGCCAGCGCCGGTTTTCACATCGGCCTTAACGTCGCTGCCAGCCATTTCCGTAACGCGGTGTTGATACAGGACCTGAACCGCCTCTGGTTCAGCGCCCGTCCGCGCCAGCAGCTGGTGATTGAGCTAACGGAACGGGATGCGCTGCTGGATGCGGATTATCGCATCGTGCGCGAACTGCATCGCAAAGGGGTGAAGCTCGCCATCGACGATTTTGGTACAGGAAACAGTTCCCTATCCTGGCTTGAAAAGCTGCACCCGGACGTGCTGAAAATTGACCAGTCCTTTACCACCGCCATTGGTACAGACGCCGTGAATTCAACGGTGACGGATATGATTATTGCGCTGGGCCAGAGGCTGAATATTGAACTGGTTGCTGAAGGGGTCGAGACAGAGGAGCAGGCGCGCTATTTGCGCCGCCATGGCGTGCCTGTTCTGCAGGGTTTTTTCTATGCGCGGCCTATGCCGCTACGGGATTTTCCTAAGTGGCTGGCGGGAAGCGCGTCCCCGCCAGCGCATCATAACGGGCACATCGTGCCCTTAATGCCGCTGCGCTAAGCAGAATTACTCATCTTCGTCGTGGGCAGATTGTTCTTTAACAATGCGCACCATATCAACGCGATAGTCGTTGGCTTCAACGATCGTAATGTGCAGCGGCGAAAGCTCGATCACATCTCCGACGCGAGGGATTTGCCCGTTAACCGCGATAACCAGACCGGCAACGGTCGCGATGTCTTCTTCATCGTTGATGACGTTTTCCAGCCCCAGCGTATGCGAGAGCGCGTGCAGGTCGGTGGTACCTTTAACCAGCCAGCCTTCACCGTCGGCAACGATCTCTGGCGTTTCGTCTTCATCCGGGAATTCACCGGCAATCGCTTCCAGCACGTCCAGCGGCGTGACCAGCCCCTGCACCACGCCAAACTCGTTGGTAACGATAACAAAGCTACCGCGAGCGCGGCGCAGCACCCCGAGAAGGTTGATCGGATCCAGCGTTTCCGGTACGACAATCGCAGGCGATGCGGCAGCAACGGCTTCCACGTTGACGCCCTCTTCCAGGGCCACCAGCATCTCTTTCGCCCGCACGACGCCGATGATCTCATCCAGCTCGCCGCGACAAACCGGGAACAGGCTGTGCGGTGAAGAGAGCAGCTGCTGGCGAATTTCATCCACGCTCAGGTTAGCATCGACCCAGCTGATTTCACCGCGCGGCGTCATGATGCCGCGCAGCGAACGGGAGGCCAGAGAGAGCACGCCGTTAATCATGTAGCGTTCCTGTTCCACAAACGCCCCTTCAGGCACCGGAACCGGGTTGTGGTTTTCGGAATCAGACTGAACGTTCACCTGACGGCGACCGCCCATCAGGCGCAGAATGGCATCTGCGGTACGGGCGCGCAGCGGCTGATTCGACTGCTGCTTAATAAAGTTACGACGCGCAATCTGGTTGAACAGCTCGATCAGGATCGAGAAGCCAATCGCGGCGTACAGGTAGCCTTTTGGAATATGGAAGCCAAAACCTTCCGCCACCAGGCTCAGGCCGATCATCAGCAGGAAGCTCAGACACAGCACGACCACCGTCGGATGCTGGTTCACGAAGCGCGTCAAAGGCTTTGAGGCCAGCAGCATGACCGCCATTGCAATAACGACAGCCGCCATCATTACCGGCAGATGGTTCACCATGCCGACCGCCGTGATCACCGCATCCAGCGAGAAGACGGCATCAAGCACCACAATCTGCAACACCACCACCCAGAAGCTGGCATAGCCTTTACCGTGCCCATCATCGTGCTGACGGTTTTCCAGCCGCTCGTGTAGCTCCGTCGTCGCTTTGAAAAGCAGGAATATCCCCCCGATCAGCATGATTAAATCACGCCCTGAGAAGGTGTAATCCATGACGGAGAACAGCGGTTTGGTCAACGTGACCATCCAGGAGATGACGGAGAGCAGTCCCAGTCGCATGACCAGCGCCAGCGAGAGACCAATCAGACGCGCTTTATCACGCTGTTTTGGCGGCAGTTTGTCCGCAAGGATGGCGATAAACACCAGGTTATCAATGCCGAGAACAATCTCGAGCACTACCAGCGTGAGCAATCCCACCCAGATTGACGGGTCCATTAAGAATTCCATGACAAGCTCCTGCTAAAGGAATGACGAAACGGTGCCCCACTCAACGTGGGCAAAACAGAGGTAGACAGAGTCGATACGTGGCGAGGATCGCCGGTGAATAAGGCGCGAAATGGCCTGGCAGATGACTGACGTCGGTGACGGTCCATATAGTGGGCTGTAGCCCTATACTCCTGAACAATTAAACGGAGGCTAAACATATCAGAGACAATGTGTTTTTAGCAAAGATTTACGTTCCTTTGCAAAGTTCTGTAACACAGCGGCTTTACTCTACGGATAAATCTCTAACGCGAGGCTAAATTACGGATCTTCATCACATAAATTATTTTTTCACTATCTAAAATAATTCGCGGAAGTCTTAGTTTTTTTGAACTCTAACCCTTATCTGAATCGATTCGGTTCGCCAATACGATTCTCAGTACGGCTGCCTGGCAGGCGTATTAATGATAATAAAAGGAGGTAGCAAGTGACCATTGCTATTGTCATAGGCACACATGGTTGGGCTGCTGAGCAGCTACTCAAAACGGCAGAGATGCTGTTGGGCGAGCAGGAAAACGTCGGCTGGATCGATTTCGTTCCCGGTGAAAACGCCGAGACGCTGATAGAGAAATACAACGCTCAACTCGCGAAGCTTGATACCAGCAAAGGCGTGCTGTTTCTCGTTGATACATGGGGCGGCAGCCCGTTCAACGCCGCCAGCCGCATTGTCGTCGATAAAGAGCATTATGAAGTCGTCGCCGGGGTTAACATCCCCATGCTGGTGGAAACCTTTATGGCGCGCGACGATAACCCAGGCTTCGATGAGCTGGTGGCGCTGGCCGTTGAAACCGGTCGCGAAGGGGTAAAAGCCCTGAAAGCACAGCCGGTTGAAAAACCTGCCCCTGCGCCTGCTGCGGCACCAAAAGCAGCTGCACCGGCAAAACCAATGGGCCCGAACGATTACATGGTGATCGGCCTTGCGCGTATTGATGACCGCTTAATCCACGGTCAGGTTGCCACGCGCTGGACCAAAGAGACCAACGTTCGACGCATCATCGTGGTCAGCGACGAAGTGGCCGCTGATACCGTACGTAAAACCCTTCTGACTCAGGTTGCTCCTCCTGGCGTTACCGCGCACGTCGTGGATGTCGCCAAGATGATTCGCGTTTACAACAACCCGAAATATGCGGGCGAACGCGTGATGCTCCTGTTCACTAACCCGACAGACGTTGAGCGCATTGTTGAAGGCGGCGTGAAAATCACCTCCGTGAACATTGGTGGTATGGCATTCCGTCAGGGCAAAACGCAGGTCAACAACGCCATTTCAGTCGATGCGAAAGATATCGAGGCATTCAACAAGCTGAATGCGCGCGGTATTGAACTGGAAGCCCGTAAGGTTTCCACGGACCAGAAACTGAAAATGATGGATCTGATCGGCAAAGTTGGGAAATAAGCCCCCGCCGGTTCTCATATAAAGTTTATGTAATAGGAGAAGTGCAATGGAGATTACCACTCTTCAGATTGTGCTGGTGTTCGTGGTCGCATGTATTGCGGGTATGGAATCCGTACTTGATGAATTTCAGTTCCACCGTCCTCTGGTGGCCTGTACGCTGATTGGGGCCGTTCTGGGTGACATGAAAACCGGTATCATCATCGGTGGTACCCTGGAAATGATCGCCCTGGGCTGGATGAACATCGGCGCGGCAGTTGCGCCCGATGCCGCACTGGCCTCTATCATTTCGACCGTTCTGGTTATTGCCGGTCACCAGAGTATCGGTGCCGGTATCGCCCTGGCGATCCCGCTGGCAGCAGCAGGCCAGGTTCTGACTATCATCGTTCGTACTATCACCGTTGCCTTCCAGCACGCGGCGGATAAGGCGGCCGAAAACGGCAACCTCACGGCACTGTCGTGGATCCACGTTTCATCCCTGTTCCTGCAGGCGATGCGTATCGCGATCCCGGCGGTTATCGTGGCGATCTCTGTCGGTACCAGCGAAGTGCAGAGCATGCTGAACGCCATTCCTGAAGTGGTCACCGGCGGTCTGAATATCGCGGGCGGTATGATTGTGGTCGTCGGTTATGCGATGGTCATCAATATGATGCGCGCAGGCTACCTGATGCCGTTCTTCTACCTCGGCTTCGTGACCGCTGCCTTCACCAACTTCAACCTGGTTGCACTGGGTGTTATTGGTGCGGTAATGGCGATTCTCTACATCCAGCTCAGCCCGAAATATAACCGCGTCGCGGGTGCCCCAGCGCAGGCTGCTGGTAACAACGATCTCGATAACGAACTGGACTAACAGGTGAGCGAAATGGTTGATATGACAAAAACTACCACCGAGAAAAAACTCACTCCGGGTGATATTCGTGGCGTGTTCATCCGTTCTAACCTGTTTCAGGGTTCATGGAACTTCGAACGTATGCAGGCGCTCGGCTTCTGCTTCTCCATGGTTCCGGCGATCAAACGCCTGTATCCGGAAAACAACGAAGCGCGCCGTCAGGCGATCAAGCGTCACCTGGAATTCTTTAACACCCATCCTTACGTTGCGGCTCCGGTTCTGGGCGTAACGCTGGCGATGGAAGAACAGCGTGCAAACGGCGCAGAGATCGACGATGGTGCCATCAACGGTATTAAAGTCGGCCTGATGGGTCCGCTGGCCGGTGTCGGTGACCCTATCTTCTGGGGTACCGTGCGTCCGGTCTTCGCAGCGCTGGGTGCAGGTATCGCGATGAGCGGCAGCCTGCTTGGCCCACTGCTGTTCTTCATCCTGTTTAACGCCGTGCGTCTGCTGACCCGTTACTACGGCGTGGCCTACGGCTACCGTAAAGGGGTGGACATCGTTAAGGACATGGGCGGCGGCTTCCTGCAGAAACTGACTGAGGGGGCATCAATCCTCGGCCTGTTTGTCATGGGGGCACTTGTTAACAAGTGGACGCACGTGAACATCCCACTGGTGGTATCGACCATCACCGGTCAGGATGGTCAGACCCGCGTCACCACCGTGCAGACGATTCTGGATCAGCTGATGCCGGGCCTGGTGCCGCTGCTGTTGACCTTCGCCTGCATGTGGCTGCTGCGTAAGAAAGTGAACCCGCTGTGGATTATCGTTGGCTTCTTCATCATCGGTATCGCGGGCTACGCTGTCGGCCTGCTGGGTCTCTAAGTTTCAACGCTATAGGCCGGGGGCTTGCCCCCGGTTTTTTTATCTGGAGGATGAATGACTGTCACGGACATCGTACTGGTTCTATTTATTGCTGCCCTTCTGGCTTACGCGATCTATGACGAGTTCATCATGCCGCGCCGTCACGGCGAGACGCTGCTCTCCCTTCCCCTTCTGCGACGCGGGCGCGTGGATGCCTTTATCTTCGCGGGTCTCATCGTTATTCTTATTTACAATAACGTCACCAGCCATGGTGCAATATTAACCACATGGTTATTATGTGCGCTGGCATTAATGGCTGTTTATCTGTTCTGGATCCGTACGCCGAAAATCATTTTTAAATCACGCGGAATTTTCTTCGCCAATGTATGGATAGAATATAACCGTATTAAAGAGATGAATTTATCGGAAGACGGCGTGCTGGTGATGCAATTAGAACAACGCCGCCTGCTTATTCGGGTGAAGAATATTGACGACTTGGAAAAGATATACAATTTACTCCTGAAAACTCAATAGGTTAGATATATAGCAACGGCTATATTCTGCGTTTGCCTTGCGCAAGAAATATAGCCGAAGCTATATCCCATTCGTTAATTTGATATCTATTTGTTAACGATAGCTTCACGCTTAAAGACAAATGAAAATCGTTATCAACAAACGTTTTAAATAATGCCTCCTCATTGTTGTTTTATATTCTCAAAATATGTTAAGGTTGCGCCCGTCGTTGGGGAGTAGCCGATTTCCTGTTTACAGGAAATGTACGTGTCAACATACTCGTTGAAAAACGTGGCGCGTACGGATCGCTTACTGCACATCTTATGTGCGTTGCGATCAGGCGAGACCATAGATACATCAACTGCTGTTTACTGGGGGCAGTGATGTGTCATATGGATATCCCCGGTCTGGACGCTGTTATGAATATCTCCGCTACGATCCTCCTCGCTTTTGGCATGT
>NZ_CDRQYH010000071.1:0-18981 GCF_977039595.1 Enterobacter sp. | reverse complement strand
GATTTTGAACTTTTGCTTTGCCACGGAACGGTCTGCGTTGTCGGGAAGATACGTGATCTGATCCTTCAACTCAGCAAAAGTTCGATTTATTCAACAAAGCCATCCAGATGCTGCAACGCGCGATTTTCTCCTTAACCGGCATGAGTTTCGCCGGGACGAATATCCCCTGCTGTCGGCTAAAGCAGAAGCTCGCTCCCAATACAGCGACAATCAATACGGCAGGAATCCCCCACCTTTTCAGGGAAGCGGGTCGCCGCTTTTCCTGTTGCGGTGCAGACGGAGGCTGCGGCTCGGCGGTTTGAATATTCTCTCCAGGCTGAAAAATCACATCGGCCTCAAAGCGAAACCCATAACGGGGCACGGTTACGATAAATTCATACCTCTCTCCCAGCGCCTGGAAGCTTTTCCGTAATTCGCTCACCGCTTTATTGAGATTATTTCCCGATGGCGTAAAGCCAAACTCCTCCCACACGCGGGTAATCAATTCCTCCCGACTCAGGTCGTGCCCTTTGTGTTTAATAAATTCCTGTAAGAGGCGAACGGCGGGTGCCGAAAGCGTTAATACAGATTCCGGTTGTCCAACAAGACTTATTGCATGTGCTTCAGGATCAAATAACAACGAATTATTGCATATAAAAAACATCTTTTATTCTCGGCTGTTACCGCATGCTTTTTAATCCCTGGTACATCGACATGAAAATCGCCTCCCGATCTGCTTATTTTTTCATCAGAAGGAATTTTCTCTCCATCCCTGGTCGCGGTATTTTCGCTTAACTATACAACCTTAAAGCCAGAAAAGCAGGATAAAAAACTGTATGTAACGAGTTAATTAATACAAATTTTCACAAACCGCTGTTCTGGTTAAAGTTTCCCTGCCCTGAAGCGATACGTTAGCAGAGGGTGTCCCGTTGTGAATGCTCCGGGAATGAACTCAACGCAGGCGGACCGAAAGTGAAACAGAAAAAAAATGTGAATAAGACAACTGCCTTTTATATCGCTGCGCTGTCACTGCCATTTTTCTCAGAAATGGCACTGGCCAATATGAGCGTGTATCCCATGGAACTTAACGTGGATAAGTCCGGTGCGGCGCAAATTAAGGTGGCCTCAAAAACGGATGATATTCAGTTCATTCGGGTGAGGCAAAAGAAAATTCTTAATCCCGGCACGGCCCAGGAAAAAGAGATTGATGTGGCCTCGTGGAAAGAAGGCGGTGTTGTTGTCACACCGGAAAAATTCGCCCTTGCGGCAGGCGCAATGCGAGTGGTTCGTCTGGTATCGCTTACGCCCCCGGAAAAAGAGACGACCTGGCGCGTCTATTTTGAAGGAGTAAAGCAGCCTGACAGCATTATTCCGGGCAAGGCAGAAAGACCTGCGGCGACGGCAAGACTGGGTGTCAATGTGATCTGGGGCGCCCTGATCCATCTCGCACCGGAAAAAAGTGTGGTTTCACTGACGATAGACCCTCGCAGGGGCACGTTAAAAAACAACGGCACGTTGCGCGTGCCGCTGAGAGAGATCGGTATTTGTAACGCAGATTCGTCGTGTAAATGGGTTAAAGAAGACGCGACGATTTATCCGGACACCGAACGGAAATTAAAAACGCTCACAAAGACAGAAGGCCAGAAATATAAATTCCGCTACTTCAACTGGGTGAATAAAACCGCTGAAGAAGCTGATTTACCCGTCGTGCAATAACACGACGTCACCGTAAAGACCCCAAAGGGTTTGTTTAAAGAGCCAGGGTGCTCATTTGTAAATATGGAGATATCAATGCGTAAGTACTTTAAACCTCTAATGATTGTTGCCGCGATGACCACGTCCGTTAGCGCGCTGGCGATTCAAAAAGATATTACCGTCAACGCCAGCGTTGATTCACAGCTGGATATGACCCAGGCCGATAACACGCCGCTGCCGGCAAGCATCGATATGCAGTACCTGCCTGGCCGCGGTCTGGAAAGCTATCGTCTGAATACCAAGGTGTGGTCTAACTCCGCCACCAGCAACGTGAAAGTCCGTCTGGTGAGCGCCGCGAAGCTGGCGAATGCCGACGGCGCTGAGACCATCCCAATGACGGTGAAGCTGGGCGATAAAACCCTCTCTACCGCAGATGTTGAATACACCGGTACCGAACTGTTCCCGGGAAGCATCGAAAACGGTTCAGCGGTACTTCCGCTGACCATTTCCCAGACCACCAAAGGCATTCTGAAAACCGGTCAGTACAGCGGCGTTGTCAGCCTGATGCTGACGCAGGCGACTACCACGGAAGGCGGTGCGTAACACCACAGCACCTAAGGAATAACGTCAGAGGGTGCCCACCCTCTGACGTCAGGATGATGTCGAGGCTCGTTCATGGCGTTTCACAGAAATACCCTCCTCTTTGTTGCTTTGTTACCCGCTTCCATCCAACTCGCCTGCGCCGGGATGGCCGTCCCGGCAGGTTTTGAAGATCTGGCGAAAACGCAGCGCCTGTGGACAGAGGTCAACCTCTACGGCGAGTCGCTTGGACTTTTTGAAACGGATATCACCCTTGAAACGGTGAGCTTTGTCGCACCTGAAACCGTGGTTGCGGCCATCAAACGACGGTTCAATGACGCCCCTGCACTCGTTGCCACCGTGTCTGCCGCGCTGGCCGTTCCGCTTGCCCGTAACGGCAACCTGGCCTGCAGCAGCAACGGCTCCGCAGCAGGCTGCGATTACATTGATACCGACCGCGCGGCCATTATCTATGACGAGAATAACGCCCGCATTAGCCTGTTTTTGGACAAGAAATTTCTGCCTAAAGCCATCGCGGAAAATCAGTGGTATCAGCCCACGCAGGACACTGAAAATGCGCTGATCCATCAGCAGAACATTAACTTCGTTGCCGACAGGGATTATCAGTCGGCTACCGTGCAGGGCAACGGCGCGTTGGCGCTCACGCAGGACGGCTATGTTAATCTCGACTGGACCTGGCTGGGACAGCGTTCACGGCGTCAGCAGCAGCAGGAGATAACCGTCAACAACGCCTGGTTCCGCCAGGATATCTTGCGTCAGTACTATGTCCAGCTAGGCGAGATGGATACCCGCGATCTGTTCAGTAATGCTGGCGGAAATATTAACCTCAGCCAGCTGCCGCTGGGCAAAATTCGCGGCCTGCGCATGGGATCGACAAGGGCGTGGATAAATCCGGTTCAGCAGTCGAAGGGAACCCCTGTTACCGTGCTACTTTCCCATGACGCGCGTATCGACGCCCGCCGGGGCAATCAGCTTCTGGCGAGCTTTTATCTGAATGCCGGGGCGCAAACCCTGGACACGCGATCGTTCCCGGACGGGAGCTACACCGTGACGCTCTCCATCTATGAAAATAACCGGCTGACGCGCACCGAGCAGGTGCCGTTTACCCGAACCGGCATTACGCCATTCGACCGCGTCGAGTGGTTCCTGCAGGCGGGCGAAACCGACAACAGCGAACAAAACGAAGAACGCCGTGCGGTTGCGCAGGCGGGCGTACGCCTGCCCCTGACCTCGTCGCTGGCGCTGACCAGCGGCGCAACGTTCAAGAAAAACCAGCGTTTCCTGGAAAATGCGATCGACTGGAGCCGGGGCTTCAACGCGGGCCCGATCGATGGCGTGCTGAGTACCCGGTTTAGCTACCTTTACGGCAGCGAAGGCCAGCGAGGCAATATCCAGCAAATCAGCTACAACGACGGTTTTTCAGTTAGCCTCTATCGCAACGCGCTATCAGCGGAAAACTGCAACACCCGAAGTACAGGGTTTGATGCCGTGAACGGCTGTTATCGCACCCTCTCGGTGATGTTCTCCGTCCCGGTCGGCGCCTGGTATGCGAGCCTGGGGTATTCGGATAACCGCAACGAAGGACGGTACGTTTCACGTCGGGAGCTCCCGGACAGCGACGATCGCCACGATGCGGGTTTGCCGTGGGAATCAGTCTATATGACCCGCTCGCGTACGCGGGCCTGGCAGGGTGGCCTGAGCAAGGCCTTCAGCACCCATGGTCTGAACATTAACAGCAGCATTAACCTGTTCATGCGTAACGATGACTCACGCGAAGGCAGGGATAAAGGCGGCTACCTGAGCGTGAGCCTGTCCATGACGCATAACCGTCAGGGCGATGCATCAAGCTACACCTCTCTGGGCGCGACATGGCAGCACCAGCAACGTGAAAAAAACCAGCTGAGCTACAGCGTGGCGCATAACTGGTATGCCGATGCCCGCGGTGAAAATGAGTACGGCCTTAGCGCATCGGGCATTAACAGCGACTCGCTGAATACCTCAGCCTATACGCGCCAGGGCGGGCGATATGGCAACGGCAGTCTTACCGTCAGCGACGCCTGGGATCGTCAGGATCGGCGCCATACGCTGAGCAGCAGCGGCAACTACAGCTCGACCCTTGCGCTGTCGCGTTCTGGCCTGTGGCTGGGCCGCTGGAGCGACGGTCGCCCTGCTTCCGCCGTCGCGGTGAACGTGACCACGCCGGAAGATGCTCAGGATCCGCGCGTGGCCGTGTCGCTGGATAACGGCGGCAGCGCAGATATTCCGGGCAATAGCCGCGCCCTCTTCGCGGTGCCGGGCTATCAGCAGACAACGTTGACGGTTAACGAATCGCTGGATGTCTCACGAGGAGCCAGCAGTGAAATCACGCAAGGATCGGGCAGCAGAACGCTGTTTATGGTGCCTGGCAAACTGCTGCGCCGGGACGTGCAAACCACCGCAAGCTACACCTGGCTCGGCCAGTTAACCGACCAGCGTCATTCGCCGTTTATCGGCGGCGTGCCGCTGAACGTGAACGGCTGGAGCGACCTTGGCAACGGCGGGTTTAGCGCCCAAAGCGACGCCCTGCTGCATAACCTCTACCTGGTGCGTCAGCAGCAGTTTTATCAGTGTGCGCTGAACGTGAAGAGTATGCGCGACGTGGTGCGTTACGTCGGGTCGATCCCCTGTAAGGAGTTAACCTTCTCCGCCCTGCCGGATGCCGTCCAGCAGCAGGCACAGCTGATGCTGGCCGGACGGTCGGTTCCTGCTGGCCCGACTGCCATGAACACCGATAGCCTCACTAAAGGGAAATGATGTGATTAAGTGCCTCTTTATTTTACTGTTCTTAAGCCTGTGGGCCAGCCAGACGCTGGCAGGCTCTCCCGCGGGACGAAACACCAGCGTAGGGATCAGCTTCGATCGCACCGCGCCGCCCGCGCGTTTTGACATCTGGTTTCATGAATCGGGCGGCTTTGACGCCGCAGATCCGCAAAAGTGGGGACGCAATACCCTGACCTGTCAGTCCCGTACCGATACCACGAACGGCGCCTGCATGAACTCACCGGTCTGGTTCTCGGCAAACCCGGCCGCGCCCTATGCCATCAATTTACGTTTCACGCATACCCTCACCGGCAAGACGGCGGATATCAAGGTGTATGGCGATCACTACATGTTTATCAACAACAAAGTGTTTACCTTTGCCAGCTTCGTGACAGGGGGAACGGCCACCATCGCTGACTGGAACAGAGAGCCTTATTTCGATTTCTATATCGTGAAAAGCGAACTGGATAAGCTCGCCCTGCCGGGGATCTGGACCGCCACGCTGAAGCAGAACCTGCGTCAGTGGGGAAGCGCCGACTGCGGCGGCAACTTCAATGACGTAAATGTCGGTTGTCCTGGCTATCTCACCATCGCCAAATGGCAGGTAAATATTCGCATTGAGGTGGTCGACCCGGGAAACCAGCAGATATATCTGCCAGCCTTTCCGCACTCAACGCCCATCGTTAACCTCAACCTGACCAACTTCCCGGGGCGACCGGGAGGCAGTGAGATCCAGGGTGAGAACTCGCTGGATATGTGCCTGTACGACGGCAATAACAGTACCAGCACCCGCGCCTACCTTCGGTTTGAGGACGACGGACTTACGTCAGCGGGCCGTGCAGATGGCGCGTTTTCTATCAGGCGACGTGGCGGTAGCCAGACCGATGCGCGGGATCGTCTCGATTATCGGGTCTCCGTCACCAATCCAATAACAGGCGCAACCGAAACCGTCTCGAACGGTAAAACCCTTGTCTGGCAAGGCACAAACGATCCGCAGTATCTGCGTAAGGTCGTGCTGCCCGGCGGACGCGAGAGCGTACTGTGCATTCCTGCACCGATTATCCTGAAAACCCCCGCGTTTGCTGCCAGCAGCAAAAACGCGGGCGACTACACCGGCACGCTGCGCGTTATCTATACGCCCAGCACGTTATAACGAGGTCACCGTGAGTTACGCCATTCTCGACAACAATCGATTTTACGCCGAAGGGTTGCGCTATGCGCTGCTGCGTCGGGGCGTCCAGCCAGAGGTCATAAGCGATACCGTACAATGGCAGCCAACTCTGCTTTCCCGCCGCGTGGTTGTCGTACGCTGTCGTTTTTCCGTTGCGGGTACGCATCAGGCACTGATTAACATTTTACTCAGACTGGAAGCCGCCCGCTGGCAAGGCAGCCTTTATCTGGTCTGCAATGAAAAAGGGTGGGCGCTGGCGACGCATTTACGCAAGCGTTTCGGTACGCTAACGCTTTATATCATCGACGACAGGATCGCCGTTGCCGATGCGGCGTATTTGCTGGCAAAAGAGCCCCGTCGCGTTCGAAGTCTTGACTGCTGTCTTACCGGCCTTGAATTCAACGTGCTCGATCTGATGCTTACCGGGTTGCCGGTACGCCACATTGCCATCATGACGCGTATGTCTGAGAAACAGGTTTCGACCCATAAATGCAACGCGCTGAAAAAGCTTAATGCCAATAATCTGCTGCAGCTCCTCCTGTAGGGCACGGTTTATCCTGCGGCCTCTTTTTTGCTACACTGTCGCCGGTTTTTTCACACACGACAGAAAATTATGTTCATTTTTGCAGGCCAGGAAATTGAGACCGATAGCGAAGGCTATCTGAAAGATACGACGATCTGGAGCGAACCGCTGGCGGAGAAAATTGCGGAAAACGAAGGGATAACCCTCTCTCCAGAACACTGGGAAGTGGTGCGTTTTGTTCGCGAGTTCTATCTTGAATTCAACACCTCTCCGGCCATCCGCATGCTGGTCAAGGCGATGGCCAATAAGTTCGGTGAAGAGAAAGGCAACAGCCGCTATCTGTATCGTCTGTTCCCGAAAGGCCCGGCAAAACAGGCCACCAAAATTGCTGGCCTGCCTAAGCCGGTGAAGTGCATTTAATACCGAATACCGAAGTTTACGTATTCGCGCCCCGGTTGATGGGGTTCAGTTAAGACCTTATCAACCCGCGCGCTGCGCGGCCCACCCGCTTTCAGCCACGCCACCAGCTTGTCGACCTGCTCCGCTTCGCCGCAGGCGACCACTTCGACGCTTCCGTCGTCCATGTTGCGCGCGTATCCCGTTAGCCCAAGCTCAACCGCTTCGCGCTGGGTGCTGTAGCGGAACCCGACGCCCTGAACAACGCCGTGAACCCAGGCAATAGTGCAGACTTTAGACATTCTTCTTCTCCTTAACGTAGCGTTTTCGGTAAGCAGCCGTAGTGTTGCCGGAAACGGGCAGTGAAACGAGAGCTGGAAAGATACCCACATTGTAATGCGATTTCGCCGATCGGTAATCTGGTTGACTGTAGCTGTGACAAAGCCACGGCCATCCTCACCTCCTCCACAATCTGGCGAAAACTCTGCGACTCTTCACGTAACCGCCTGCGCAGCGTCGGCACGCTTAATGCGAGACGGCTGGCAACGTCCTGCGCGGTCCAGTCTCTGGCGGGCGACAGCATAATGAACTGCCGCACCTGCTCGGTCAGGTTACTGTTTCGCTCAACAAGCAGCGGACCCGCCACACCGTCATGCAGCAGGGCCAGCAACAGACCGAAGGCCTGATGCTTTTGTAGCGCTTCCGGTAACTCCTGACGCACGGCGTGCAGCAGGTTGTCCCACATAAATGCCAGCCCCTCGCTCAGCGGAGCACAGAGCGAATGCAGCGTCGTGCGCGGCCAGGATTTCAGGTAATGCGCTTTAAACTCGGCAACAATTTCCGGCGATAACATTAGCAAATCCGAGTGAAACAGCCCGTTTACAGGCTGATTGATAATTTCCATCGACGTATTGGCAGGGATAATAATGAGTTCATCCCGTGTCGCCTCCAGGCGGTTATCATCCTGAACAATCACCTTACTGCCGTGAGTGATATGACAAATAGCCGGAAAAAAAAGTTTAACCTGGTGCAGGCGATGCATTTTGCTGGCAGTCACTTCACCCGCTGTAAGATGTTTATGTCGAAAATGAAACTCCTGCACCCTGCCATCCTTATCTGCTATAGGTTGCTGTTAACTGAGCCTTTGCCAGAGCGTGACTATTGAGCATAAAACCGACCAGCGCGCCGCTGGCATTGTTGTCGACGGGCAGTTTATCCACGTCCAGCGCCCAGACGGTAATCTGATAGCGATGAGGCTTGTCCCCTTCGGGTGGACATGCGCCGCCGAATCCAGAATAGCCGAAATCATTACGCCCCTGCACAGTGCCGGCAGGTAATTTCTCGCCGTTCGGATTACCGGCATCAGCAGGCAGCGTCATTGTCTTCACCGGAATATTGGCTACTGTCCAGTGCCACCAGCCGCTGCCGGTAGGTGCATCCGGGTCATATACCGTAACGGCAAAACTTTTCGTACCGGCGGGGGGATTCTTCCATGCCAGCTGTGGTGAAGTATTTCCACCGTGGCAGCCGAACCCCTCAAACACCTGCTGTGTCGCTAACCGCCGTTCGCCGGAAATATCCCGGCTGGTGATACCGAAAGGCGTTGCCGCTAAAACCTGAGAACTCATTGCCGCCAGAGCGGCTATGGCTATTACACTGCGCTTTTTCATGGGTGCTCCCTTTGCTGTACCGGAAGCCCCACTCTAAAGCCAGCTGCAATATCGTAATGTGCCTAAGCGATTTGATTTTGTGCCGAAACGCTCAACGGCATCCGCAGATGATTGCGCCTTGCTGAATGTGGTAATCTACGCGCCATTTCCTGAAATCGACAGAACAGCAAATTATGAGTGTACGTTTAGTGTTAGCCAAAGGGCGCGAGAAATCATTACTGCGCCGTCATCCCTGGGTCTTTTCCGGCGCGGTTGCCCGTATGGAAGGCAAAGCCAGCCTCGGTGAAACCATTGATATCGTTGACCATCAGGGGAAATGGTTAGCGCGAGGCGCTTACTCGCCAGCGTCCCAGATCCGTGCCCGCGTCTGGACCTTCGATAAAGATGAAACCATCGATATCGACTTCTTCGTCCGCCGCCTGCAGCAGGCGCAGCAGTGGCGCGAATGGCTGGCAAAACGCGACGGGCTGGACAGCTACCGCCTGATTGCCGGTGAGTCCGACGGGCTGCCAGGTGTAACCATCGATCGCTTCGGCAACTTCCTGGTGCTGCAACTTCTGAGCGCCGGGGCGGAATACCAGCGTGCCGCGCTGATTAGCGCCCTGCAAACCCTGTTCCCGCAGTGTGCCATTTACGACCGCAGCGATGTGGCGGTGCGCAAAAAAGAGGGCATGGAGCTGACGCAAGGCCCAGTGACCGGCGAACTGCCGCCTGCCCTGCTGCCGATTGAAGAGCACGGCATGAAGCTGCTAGTGGATATTCAGGGCGGGCACAAAACGGGTTATTACCTCGACCAGCGCGACAGTCGTCTGGCTACGCGTCAGTACGTTGCCGACAAACGCGTGCTGAACTGCTTCTCCTATACCGGCGGTTTTGCCGTTTCAGCTCTGATGGGCGGCTGTGCCCAGGTTGTCAGCGTGGACACCTCGCAGGAAGCGCTGGACGTGGCAAAACAGAACGTCGAGCTCAACAAGCTGGATCTGAGCAAAGCGGAATTTGTACGCGATGACGTGTTCAAGCTGCTGCGTAAATATCGCGATCAGGGCGAGAAGTTCGACGTCATCGTGATGGATCCGCCAAAGTTTGTGGAAAACAAAAGCCAGCTGATGGGCGCCTGCCGCGGGTATAAAGATATCAACATGCTGGCCATCCAGCTGCTGAACCCGGGCGGGGTTCTGCTCACGTTCTCCTGCTCCGGCCTGATGACCACAGATTTATTTCAGAAAATCATCGCCGACGCCGCAATAGATGCTGGCCGTGATGTACAATTTATAGAGCAGTTCCGTCAGGCAGCCGATCATCCCGTGATTGCTACCTACCCGGAAGGACTGTATCTGAAAGGGTTTGCCTGTCGCGTCATGTAACTTGAAAAGAGAAATATTGCCCGCACATAACGTGTAAGTCGTATTTCCCGGGAGGTGACTATGATTGCCAGCAAATTCGGTATCGGCCAGCAGGTCCGCCACACTTTGCTCGGGTATTTGGGTGTGGTCGTGGATATCGACCCGGAGTATTCCCTTGATGAACCGTCAGCAGACGAGCTGGCGGTGAACGCAGAGCTTCGCGCCGCGCCCTGGTACCATGTGGTGATGGAAGGTGATGACGGGCAACCCGTCCACACCTACCTTGCCGAAGCGCAGCTGAGTAGCGAGCTGCGGGAAGAGCATCGGAGCAACCCACTATGGATGAACTTGCTCAGACTATCCGCAAACAGTTACAGGCTCCGCGCCTGCGGAACTAAGCGTGTAAAAAAAGCCCGATGAACGGGCTTATTTTTATTACTTCGCCAGCCCCAGACGGGGGATATCGATCGCCGGACAGCGGTCCATGACGACGTTCAGCCCCGCATCCCGCGCCAGCACCGCAGCCTGCTCGTTAATCACGCCCAGCTGCATCCACAGCGTTTTCGCCCCGACGGCAATAGCGTCCTGCGACACTTCCCACGCTGCCTCGGAATTTCGAAAGACATCAACCATATCAATTTTTTCCGGCACGTCAGCGAGCGTGGCATACCCCTGCTGACCCAGTAAGGTTTTTCCCGCCACTTTTGGCGAGACCGGGATGACGTGATAGCCCTGATCGAGAAGGTATTTCATTACCCGATAGCTTGGACGATCGGGTTTATCGCTCGCGCCCACCAGCGCAATGGTACGCGTAGATGTCAGAATCTCGGCAATATCGTTCTCTTTCATGGTTTTTCTCCTGGCTTTTTTAAAAGTGTACGCCAAACCGCACATCTCAACCATCCATCCCATACAGATGCATGAGGGCAAAACGGCGAAATATGTCTATATGTTAGTAAACGTGATTATCGAAAAATTTAGATACATTAATGCGGCGACAGGATTTCTGACGGGAGCCTTTTATGAAAACCGGTATTGCCACTGCTCTGATTGCGTTAGTGATGCCGGTCTGGGTTTTTGCTACCACGCTCCGGCTCTCTACCGACATTGATCTCCTTGTACTGGACGGAAAAAAGGTCTCCAGCTCGTTATTGCGCGGTGCAGACAGCATCGAATTGGATAACGGGCCGCATCAGCTGGTCTTCCGGGTGGAAAAATCGATCGGGCTTGCGAATCACGAACAAAGGATGTACATCTCGCCGCCGCTGATCGTCAGCTTTAACACCCGGCAAATCAGTCAGGTGAACATCACTCTGCCTCGCCTTGAAACGGAGAAAGAGTCTGCGGCCTTCGACGCTTCACCCCGCGTTGAACTGCTGGACGGGGATGCGATGCCGATTCCGGTGAAGCTGGATATTCTGGCGCTGACGACCTCACCGAAAGGCCCGGATTACGAGGCAGCGACCCAGACCTATAACAAAGCGGGTAAACGCGCCTCTCTTCCGCAGTTTGCGACCATGATGGCGGACGACAGTACGCTTTTGTCCGGCGTCTCTGAACTGGACGTCATTCCTCCTCAGTCCCAGACACTGACGGAACAGCGCCTTAAATTCTGGTTCCAGCAGGCTGATGCCGACACGCGGGCCCGTTTTTTACAGTGGGCAAAACAACAACCTTCATCATAAGCCACATTTTTTACGCCTTTCTCTTGCAGCGTCAGACGGTTCCCGTCATCGTGTAGTCAGTTAACCTGATGGATATGATTATGGAACTGACAACACGCACGCTACCTGAGCGCAAACACATTGCTCTCGTGGCGCACGATCACTGTAAACAAATGCTGCTTAACTGGGTTCGCCGCCATCAGTCTTTGCTGGAAAAACACGCCCTGTCGGCGACCGGTACAACCGGTAACCTGATCCAGCGCGAAACGGGTCTGCAGGTGAATGCGATGCTGAGCGGCCCGATGGGCGGCGATCAGCAGGTCGGCGCGCAGATTTCCGAAGGGAAAATTGATGTGCTGATCTTCTTCTGGGACCCGCTGAACGCGGTTCCGCACGATCCGGATGTCAAAGCGCTGCTGCGCCTGGCGACGGTGTGGAATATTCCAGTGGCGACAAACCTCTCGACGGCGGATTTCATCATCGAATCGCCGCAGTTTAACTCACCGGTAGATATCCTTATTCCGGACTATCAGCGTTATCTTTCAGAGAGATTGAAGTAGCTTTTTTTTGCCGGGTGCGGCTACGCCTTACCCGGCCTAGCCATCCTTGCCCGGCGGCGTTATGGCTTCCGCGCCACCGGCACATCTATACTCTTCAAAATATCGACAAACGCGGATGGCTCCTCTTTATTGAACAGCAGCCACACGCGATGGCGCGCGCGGGTCATTGCCACATACAGCAAACGCCGCTCTTCGGCATCCGGGAAATCTTCCGGCTCCGGCAGCAGGGCCTGTTCCATCACCGACTCGCGGGCCGGGGCCGGGAAACCGTCGCTCCCCTCTTTCAGCCCCACCACGATCACATAATCGGCCTGCTGCCCTTTGCTGGCATGAATCGTCATAAATTCAAGCTGCAGTTTCGGCCAGCGGGTGGCGGCTTTTTCCAGCGCCTCAGGTTTAAGGTGATGGTAGCGTGCCAGCACCAGGATACGCTCATCGGGCTTCGCGTAGCCGCTGAGCTTGTCCAGCAGCGGTTCCAGCTGATCGTCCGCCAGCAGGGTCACTGCTTTTTTATCCCCAGGCCGCAGGCTATTGAGCGGTTTTGCCAGCTGATGCGGGTTCTGCTGGATAAAGCGGTTGGCGATTTCACCAATCCGTGAATTGAAGCGGTAGGTCGTATCCAGATCGCTGCGATCGCCTTCGCCAAAATAGTGGTGGAACGCGGTAGTCAGGGAGAGCTGTGCCCCGCTGAAGCGAAAGATGGCCTGCCAGTCATCCCCCACCGCGAACAGCGAGGTATGTTTATTTTGCGCCCGCAGCGCCGAGAGCAGAGCCGCACGCTGTGGAGAAATATCCTGGAACTCATCCACCAGAATATGTTTCCACGGGCTGACAAAACGTCCCTTTTCAAGAATGATGATGGCTTGATGGATCAAACCGGAGAAATCGACCGCATTTTCTTCTTTCAGTGCTGTTTTCCAGGCTTTCAGCAGCGGAGCCATCAGCTTGACCCGCTTCGAAAACAGCTCGCGGATTGCCTCCGGCGCGCTTTCAATCATCTCTGCCTGCGATCCGCCGTGCATTCGCATCAGGCTGACCCAACGGTCAAGTCGCGAACCCAGCCGACGCGCCAGTTTGTCATCCTGCCAGTAGCTGCCCTCTGGCACCTCCCAGTTGAGCTCCTCTTCCAGCCACTGACGCCACCCTTTCGCCTGCGCCTTTTTCTCACTGCACTGCTGGCGCCACGTTTTGATGAACAGCTCCTGACGCGCCTGCGCGTCGTTTTCCAGCTTACTGATGGAAGGCACTTTTTTACTGCCCTGCTGAATAATATGCAGCGCAAGAGCATGGAATGTTCTGGCCGTGATATCCCGGGTGTGCAGGCGTTCCTGGATACGTTCATCCATCTCCTGCGCGGCCTTACGGCCAAAGGCCAGAAGCAGAATTTGATCGGCGACCGCTTCTCCGGTCGTCAGCAGCCAGCCGGCACGCGCGACCAGCACCGACGTTTTACCGCTACCGGCTCCCGCCAGCACCAGCAGCGACTGCTCGCCGTTGACCACCGCGCGCGCCTGAGCCGGATTGAGCGGTGAAGATTCCACCGTACTGAAAAAATCGGCGTATTGGGTAAGCATGGCATCCGTCCAGGCCTGGTTATGGGCGAGACGGCTTTTATCCTTATCATTCAGCCAGGCCTGACACTGGCGCCAGGCGTCGCGACAGTTGTCAAACTCGTCGAGACGCGTCACGGAGAGCGGCAGCGCCGAGAGTGCCTGCCGGATCTTTTGCTGCAGCCCGGCAGTCTGATGACGGGTCAGCCACGCGTGCTGCGCGTTGCTCTGGGCGATATCGTCCAGCACCTGCTGCAGCACCTGGGCGGCAATCACGCTCATATCCTGGCTCCACTGCTGCCAGAGTGCGTTCAGATGATGATGGAAACGCTGGGTTTCCGCCCACTCGGTGCCGTGAAGGCGCACGACTTTATCGTCAGGCAGAACGAACTCCAGCTCGCCCCACACCAGACCGCGTTTGCAATGAATAGCCAGAAGCTGATTAAACGGAATAAGGTATTCGTGGCGTTCCCCGGAGACTTTCACCCCGGCATTAAGGAGAACAACCCTGTCGTAAGGGTGTTGTGCCAGGCGTTTGCCCAGCGACGTTGCTTTCAGTTCCATGTTCCGCCAAATCCACGAAGAGATAATTTACCTGACAGTTTAACTGCCAGTTTTAAGGTGCTCCAGCCTAAAAAAACGTTACAATCATTGGGCGTTAATTATATCGAAAGGAAGTGAGCGTTTATGCGTACCGTTCTGAATGTGTTGAATTTTGTGCTGGGCGGTTTTGCCACCACCCTTTCCTGGCTTTTTGCCACGCTGGTGAGCATCGTCCTGATTTTCACGCTTCCCCTGACCCGTTCCTGCTGGGAAATCACAAAATTCTCCTTAATCCCCTACGGGAATGAAGCCATCCACGTTGACGAGCTGAATCCGGAGAGCAAAAACGCCCTGATGAATACGGGCGGAACCCTGCTTAACATTCTGTGGCTGATTTTCTTTGGCTGGTGGCTGTGCATCATGCATATTTTTGCCGGTATTGCACAGTGCATCACGATTATTGGTATTCCTGTGGGGATCGCAAACTTTAAGATCGCCGCTATCGCCCTTTGGCCCGTTGGTCGCAGGGTTGTTCCGGTAGAAGTGGCCAGAGCGGCGCGCGAAGCAAACGCTCGCCGTCGTTTTCAGTAAATAAGGACTGGCCGCGTTTATGCTAAGCCCACTGCTTCGCCGTTATACCTGGAACAGCACCTGGCTTTATAACGTCAGGATATTTATCGCGCTTTGCGGCACGGTTGCCCTGCCCTGGTGGCTGAATGATGTCAAGCTCACCATTCCGCTCACGCTGGGGGTGGTCGCCGGGGCGCTGGCGGATCTGGACGACCGTCTGGCCGGGCGTTTACGTAACCTGGTCATTACGCTCGTCTGCTTTTTTATTGCGTCAGCTTCCGTTGAGCTGCTTTTCCCGTGGCCCTGGCTGTTTGCCCTGGGCCTTACGCTCTCAACCAGCGGGTTTATTTTGCTGGGCGGGCTTGGGCAGCGCTATGCCACCATCGCTTTTGGTGCATTGCTGATCGCTATCTACACCATGCTGGGCGTTTCCCTGTACGACCAGTGGTACCAGCAGCCGGTTCTGCTGTTGCTGGGCGCCATCTGGTATAACCTGCTGACGCTAACCGGTCATCTGATTTTCCCGGTTCGCCCGCTGCAGGATAACCTTGCCCGCAGCTTTGAGCAGCTAGCCCGCTATCTGGAACTGAAATCCCGGCTGTTCGACCCGGACATCGAGGAAGAAAGCCAGGCGCCGCTCTACGATCTGGCCCTGGCAAATGGCCAGCTGGTCGCCACCCTTAATCAGACAAAAGCTTCCCTGCTTACCCGTCTGCGCGGCGATCGCGGTCAGCGCGGAACACGACGGACGCTTCACTACTATTTTGCAGCCCAGGACATTCATGAACGCGCCAGCTCCTCGCACGTTCAGTATGCCGCCCTGCGCGAGAAGTTCCGCTACAGCGACGTGATGTTCCGTTTCCAGCGTCTGCTGTCCATGCAATCCCAGGCGTGCCAACAGCTCTCGCACTCCATTCTGCTGCGAACGCCCTATCAGCATGACCCCCGCTTTGAACGCGTATTCAGCCATCTTGATGCGGCACTCGACCGCGTTCGGGCCAGCGGAACGTCACCGGAACACATCAAAGCGCTGGGTTTTCTGCTTAACAACCTGCGTGCGATTGATGCCCAGCTGGCAACCATTGAGTCCGAACAAGCGATGGCGCTGCCAGGCAGTGAGGTGGAAAACCAGCTTGCTGATGACAGCGTACACAGCGTTAGCGATATGTGGCTACGGCTGAGCCGCAACTTTACGCCGGAGTCGGCTCTCTTTCGGCACGCCGTGCGAATGTCGCTGGTGCTGTGCGTGGGGTATGCCTTTATCCAGATTACCGGGCTGCATCACGGCTACTGGATCCTGCTGACCAGCCTGTTTGTCTGCCAGCCGAACTATAATGCCACCCGACATCGTCTTGCGCTGCGTATTATCGGCACGCTGGTTGGCGTCGCGATTGGCCTTCCGGTGCTCTATTTCGTGCCCTCCATTGAAGGTCAATTGATCCTGATCGTGATCACCGGCGTGTTGTTCTTCGCGTTTCGCAACGTGCAGTACGCCCATGCCACCATGTTCATCACGCTGCTGGTGCTGCTCTGCTTTAACCTGCTGGGTGAAGGGTTTGAAGTCGCCCTGCCCCGAGTGATCGATACGCTGATTGGCTGTGCGATTGCCTGGGCCGCGGTCAGCTTTATCTGGCCGGACTGGCGTTTCCGAAATTTGCCGCGCGTGGTAGACAGGGCGATGAACGCCAACTGTCGATACCTTGACGCGATCCTGGAGCAATATCATCAGGGCCGCGATAACCGCCTGGCTTACCGGATAGCCCGCCGCGACGCGCACAACAGTGATGCGGAACTGGCCTCCGTAGTCTCTAACATGTCGACGGAGCCTCGCGCCACGGCGGATATTCGAGAGACCGCGTTCCGCCTGCTCTGCCTGAACCATACGTTCACCAGCTATATTTCGACGCTGGGTGCTCACCGTGAGAAACTCACCAACTCGGGTATTCTCAACCTGCTTGATGACGCCGTCTGTTATGTCGATGACGCGCTTCATCATCGACCAGCCGATGAGCCGCGCGTTCAACAGGCGTTGGATGAACTGGCTCAACGCATTGCGCATCTAGACCCGGGAAACGACAGTAAAGCACCTCTGGTGCTTCAGCAGATAGGCCTGCTTATCGCTCTGCTGCCTGAAATTTGCCGGCTGCAACAACACATCGCTACCTGGAGGAGTGATTCTCCAGTGGCTCAGTCAACGCATTAAACCACTCCGTGAGCTCCCGGCGAATGTCTGCCGGGAGTGCCGCTTCATGCAGCCCCTCGATAGCCCCTTCCAGCGCGAAGAGAACTTTTATACTCAGCGCTTTGTTTTTTGCCCGCATCTTTAGCCAGCTCGCCCTGGCACCAAGCTCCCGCAACATTTCCTCATTGGTGATGCCAGCTTCAAAGAGCAAGACTTCAAGCTGAAAGGTCAGGTTTGGCAGATCCTTGAGTCGGTTTCGTTGATGGCGCTGATAACGCTCTTTTCTTGCCGCACTGAGCGCAAACGAGGAGAGCTGAAGTAACCGCTCCCTGTCCTGCCATAATCCGTCATCAACACGATAATAGTTGAGCAGCACCGGGCGGCCTCGCTTCATCAACGTCAAAAAAGAGGAGGCATTTTTTACACAGTATTTGGCACTCTCCTCACAGGCGCGAAGGTAAAGCTCGCCGTCTGAGACCATGGCAAAAACAGCATCATCCACCGCAAGGGTATAGCCGCCAAACAACGCGCGGTGATGAATCTCGCCCAACGGGGAGAGGTATTCCTGAGATTTATAAATCCGTTCATAAGATATCTTTTTCATGATATTTCCCTTCAAAATCATAAAGTAACAACTAAATTTCTTACTAGCGGATCCGTTAGCAGGAAAATAGGCAACTTAACGTCGTTGAGCAAGATGATTTTTCGAGGAGCATCAAGATTGAATGAATTTTGCGAGTCGCTTTCCGAAAATGAGGTTGATCTTTGGGTATACAGGGGTTACTGTATATCCATACAGTAACTACAGGGCTGGAATGAATATGCACACTTCAGGCTATGCAAATCGCGCTACCTCTCTCTCTTCTGCTGCAGGCAATGTCTCGCAGAATTCCATCGAGCGTGTTTCCACGGGGCTTATCAGTGAAGTGGTTTATCGTGAAGACCAGCCCTTGTTAACGCAACTTCTGTTACTGCCGTTATTACAACAGCTCGGTCAGCAATCGCGCTGGCAGCTTTGGCTCACGCCTCAGCAAAAGCTGAGCCGTGAGTGGGTTCAGTCCGCCGGCCTGCCGCTGACGAAAGTCATGCAAATTAATCAACTCTCGCCTTGCGATACCGTTGAGTCGATGATCCGCGCGTTACGCACAGGGAATTACAGCGTGGTGATTGGATGGTTACCGGAAGAATTGACTGAAGAAGAACATTTCCGTCTGACTGAAGCCGCTGAAGAGGGGAATGCGATCGGGTTCATTATGCGTCCAGTTCGATCGGATTCTTACCGCAGAGGACAACTTTCTGGGTTAAAAATTCACTCAAATTTGTATCATTGAGTGAAATTAAGATTTTTCCTGGAATTTTTTTTGACCGCAAGATGGGATTTAAGTTCCCGACCAGAAAATTGCGGCAAGGCTTGTCTGGTGCGGTTCTCCTTAATTTTATTGCACAAAATTCGTTCGAAAAATGTTAAATAATCGGTATACGGAACTTTTTTTTTCATATGCCTGACGGACTTCACACTTGTAAGTTTTCAGCTACGTTGTAGACTTTACATCGCTAGGGGTGCTCGGCCTAAGCCGAAGATATCGGTAGATTTATATTTGACCACGCCCCCCGGTGAAGGATTTAACCGTGATTCTCTCTTGAGACTTTCATGGCGAATTTTGGATGATAACGAGGCGCAAAAAATGAAAAAGACAGCTATCGCGATTGCAGTGGCACTGGCTGGCTTCGCTACC
>NZ_CDRQYH010000070.1:0-19043 GCF_977039595.1 Enterobacter sp. | reverse complement strand
AATGGTGGAAAAAATAGCCTAAATAGGCTGATTCGATGTGTTTGCGGGAAAAAAATCGGCCCAGATCCGCGAAATTTTAATCAACGAGTCAGCTTGGGAAGAAATGACCTGCTTATTCGCACCTTCCAAAGGTATAGGCTGGTTCGATGTAACTGCATTAACTTTGTCATTATATGAATACCAGTTACTTTCTCCTGGTATTCCGTCCCAATGGCCATTATTTCTTGGGAGCCTGACACCTGCTAACCCCCACGGATCAATCCACCCCAACGGGTTCGGCGCATACTGATAAAGGTTCCACCCACCATTCAACCCTATCGGATCCTGCACAATAAACCGCCCGACCTGCGGGTCGTAGTAGCGGAACAGGTTATAGTGCAGCCCTGTTTCACCGTCAGCGTACTGCCCGGCATAGCGAAGCGGTTGATGTGCCATCGCTGTGCGATTCACAACCCGTGAGAATCCTTCGCTCTGGTGACGCACCTCACCAAAGCTGCCGTACTGGCCGCTCCAGCGCACCGCGCCGCGCTCGTCGGTCACTTCCAGCGGCGCGCCGTTCAGGTCGGTGTTGAACCAGTAAATCTCACCGCTGCTCTGGTCTCGAAGGTGATCCACCCGCGCCAGCGGGCTCCAGGCCTCATTCGGATCGTAAACATAGGTGCTGCACAGCCCGCTCTCCTGCTGCTCCTGCAACAGGCGGTAGCCCTGCCACAGGAAGCGCGTTTCGGTGGTGCCGTGCGCGGTGGTGACGATTTTGCGGGTACGGCGGCCCAGTGCGTCGTAGTGATAGCGCGCCTCAAAACGTCCTCCCGGCCCGGTTCCCCGGGCGGACACCAGACGGTTCTCGGCGTCATACGCATAATGCTGTTCATACAGTCCGTTGCGGCGGCTGACCAGGTTGCCCCAGTGGTCGTATTTCATAAACAGCGCCTGCCAGTGCTGCAGGCGGTTATCCGTGACCGGTACCGCATCATCATTGGCGGCGAGGTTATCCGCGGCGTCATAGCTGAACTGCGCGCGGCTGTGCCCCTGTCGGGCCTCGTAGTGCTTCAGCAGACGCCCTTCGGCGTCGTAGCCGTAATCCACCTCACCGCGCAGGGTGTCGCTGACGCCGGAAAGCTCACCGCGTGCGGTGTAGCGATACAGGCGTTCCAGTATCGCCTGCTCCGGCAGGGTCACGTCCGTACTTAGCTCACTGCGCTGCAGGGTACGTCTGCCAAGGCTGTCATACTGACGGAGCTGCTCGCGCGCGCCCTGGGTGCGGCGCACCTCGCGGTGCAGGCGGTCGCGGGTGAACTCGGTCACCAGCTGCTGCCCGAAGCGGATGGCGCTGACATGGCCGGAGCCGTAGTGCAGCCAGGCCAGCTTTTGCTCGCCGGGCAGCGTCAGGCCGGTCAGGTTGCTCAGGGCATCCCATTCATAGCCCACCGCGCCGTTAATGCCGGATTCGCTCAGCACGCGCCCGGCGGCATCGTGGCGGTAAGCAATCTCATCGCTTTCAATACCCAGGGCAACGCCTTCGGCGGTTGGCGTGCGGCGGATGCGGGTGATCTGGCCGCTCAGGTCGCGGAAGTAGCGGTACTCCGCGTGGCGCTGAGTGCGCCCGATCAGCAGCCCGCTGTCGTCATAGCTGAACTGCTGGACGCGACGGGCGATGCCTCCGTCGGCGGCAGGCCGGCCGTTTTCTTCGAGCGCGCAGAGGAAGCCTCGCGCGTCCCATTCCATATGGCGCACGGTCTCGTCCGGGCGCGTTTCGCTGAGCGGTCGCCCCACGGCGTCGTAGGTAAAGCGGTATTCCGCCCCGTTGCCGTTATCGAGTCGCAGCAGGTTACCGCGCGGATCGTAGCGCCACTGGCGCACGCGACCAATACGGTCGGTAAGGCTGACCGGGAGGCCGAGTGCGTTATAGGCCCAGCGCACCTCGCTTTCCAGCGGGTCGCGCCAGCCCGTGAGCTGGCCGCGTTCGTTCCACACCAGCGACTCGCGGCTGCCGTCCGGATGGATCACGACACTCAGCAGCCCGGCACGGCTCCACTCCCGGCGCGTGATATTCCCTTCCGCATCCTCGCTGGCAATCAGCTGCCCGAAGCGGTCGTAGGTGAAGCGGGTCACGCTGCCGGAGCAGTCGGTGCGCTGCGTCAGCAGCCCCTGGTGGTTCCAGACCAGGCGCACCACGCCGCCGAGGGCGTCGGTAATGCTCTCCGGCAGGTTTTCTTCCTCATCGGGATAGCGATACGCGGTGGTGCTACCGGCCGGATACGTTTCCGACAGCAGGCGTCCGCGAAGGTCGTACATGGCCTGCGATGAGGTACCGTCCGGGTAGACCGTCCGGGTGATGCGGTCGGTCAGACGATACCAGTAATATTCTGTGCGACGACCCGCCGGGTCCGTCTCACTGGTCATGCGGCCATACTTATCCCAGGTACTGCAGCGCATCGCACCGCCGGGCAGAATGACATCGCTGAGCTCGCCGTCGCGGTAGACAAACGTCGTCTGGCGGCCGTCGTAATCCGTGAAGCGCGCGACGTTATCGTCGTCATCAATCAGCCAGTGCGCCTGCGCGCCATCGTCACGCATGGCGCGACGGATGCCGTTATCAAAATCGTATTCGAACGTCAGCTGTTCGCCGCCGCTGTGGCGGAAGCCGATCACGCGCGGCAGGCCGTCAATCTCCCGCCAGCGGTATTCGCTCAGCAGCCCGTTGGCGTCCTCGTGGGCGCTCATCAGCCCGTCCTGCCAGCGGAAGCGTCGGCGCACGCTACCGCCCCGGCCGGTCACACAGACCAGCTGGCGCTGTTCATCATAAGCGTAACTGACCAGGCAAATCTCGTCATCCAGCCAGGCGCTGGCGAGCCTGTCACGGTCGTAGCGGCAGACCACGCGCTGGCCCGCGCTGTCGGTCAGGGCATGCAGAGTATTATCCGCATTCCACTCGAAGAGGATATCGTTGCCGCAGGGTTCAGAGATGCGCTGGAGCAGCGACGGGGCATCATCCTTAAGCGGTGAATAGCGCCAGCGTTCGCCGCTGACGTCATACACCGACCAGCTGTCGTCCTGATGATGTTCAAGCCAGTTCTTTTCGCTTTCGCAGTAGGTGCGCATCCCTTTAGGGACCTTCGGGAAGGCGACGTAATCGCCGGACGGCGCGCGCCACACCAGGCCGTCCTGATACGGCTCAAGGCGGCTTTCCCAGAACAGGCTCCAGCCGCGGCCCAGCACGCTGGCGCCGGGGTTGCCGCTGCGCCAGTAGCGCTGCCAGCGCACCGGAAGACGGGAAGGCAGGACGAAGTCCAGCTCATCATCCCCGCTGAGAAACTTCTGTCCGCTGACGATATCTACCGGGCGGGCGATAATCCCCGCGGCCGCCACGCCGGTCATCAGCGTGCCGGCGCGACAGGCGATACGGGCCAGCTTGTTGATACCGGGGATTTTGCCCAGCAGCTTAGAGAGCGCCCCGACTTTACCAGCGGCACCGCCCCACCCGCCGATAAGCCCGGCGAACAGCAGGGTAAGATCGGAGACTTTGTAGAGCCACTCGGGGACTTCAGACTGAATGGGCAGGGTTTGCTGCGGATCGCCGCCGATAATGACGTTGTTCGAACCGGTCATCACCTTCGCGTCGCAGGTGGTTCGATCCCCGATGCGTGCCGCAGGCAGGCCGTTGATAGAGACCCGCGAAGAGCCTTCGGCCATCTGCTGCGAGCCGTCGTCAGAGCACTTCACCGTGCTGTCTGTTGCCATGGCTGCGGGTTTACCATTGATATACACATTGGGCGAGCCGGAGGTGATGACGCCTTTCTTCGTCATGCTGGATGCCCCGGCGTCCGCGATGCTGTCCCGGGCGGCGGTCGCCAGCTCCCCGGTATAATATCCCACGGCCAGGCTGGCGCCGACGAGCAGGACGCCCACCCCAAGACAGGATGCGCCGAGACCCGCAATAAACATGGCCCCCGCCAGGATGCCCCCGGCGGCGGCAATCAGGCCACCGACAATCGTTCCGGCAATCATCCCGGCCAGCGCACCGGAATGTCCGATATCATCGCCAACGCGTGCTGCTTCAAACATAACAACTGTCCCTGGTGTTAATGGTGGAAGCGGAAGCTCCTGAGAAGATCGCCAAACAGCGCGCTGTCGGCATCGCCCAGCGCACGGGTGCAGGTCATGGTGAAGACCAGAATTTTATCGCTGTCGACATTAAATACGGCCTGCTGCTGCCAGATGCGTTTCCCGTCGCGCAGGTAGCTGGCATGGACAATTTCACCCTGGGAAAGATTGTCGCCAAGCGTAGCGGCGCTGCGCTCACCCTGCTTCCAGCCCTTGATGTGTTTTTCCATCAGGGCAAGCTGGCGATCGATATATGCGGCAAGCGCTTCGCCGGGGTTGAGGGTATCGCGGGAGATATTGAACGCCGGCGCATCCGCAGCGGGCGGCGCGAATACGTTGACGGTACGATCCTGATAACCCTCAGGAAAGGTGATCTGTCCTTCACTGAAAAGGCACTGCGAATGTAGTTCTGACATTGAGCGGGTCCCACCACATATTTTCAGAAGCGGCAAGTTTCGCATATGTGTTTAAGGCTGACTATCCCCAGATTATTGCCCAACGCCAGCCCTCGCCGAACGGAAAAACAGTAACCGTTAACCCGGCCCCTCGCTCCCTGCCGCCAGCAGCGGTACCACCACGTCGCTGATGGGCACCGCAATGCCGTGTTTGAGGCCGTAGCGCTGGATGACGCCGTTGCGGATATCCCACTCCATCGGGCGATCCGCCTGACGGTCAGCCAGAATCGACGTACCCAGGTCCACGGGCGCGCGCTGAAAGTTCGCCAGAATCTCCTGCGCCACGTCATCGTTCAGCTTCGCCCCTTCGGCGCGGGCGACGGCCAGCCCCTCGCGCAGGTAGGCCAGCGAAAGTTCGCTGATATCCTCGCGCCTGAACATCCCGGCGCGGCGGTTGGCGAGAACCATCAGCCCGGCGACCGCGTTTTGCAGCAGCTTGCGCCAGGCGACGGTGGGGAAATCTGCCGAGAGTTCAACTTCACAGCGCGTACCGCGAAGCGCCTCCACCACCCGCTGTGCCTGCGGCACATCCGGCAGCGTCAGGCGTGGTTTGGCGCGCAGCCAGACGGAGGCATCCGGCTCGCGCTGCGCCGGGAACCAGACTACCGACGGCAGCACCGTTGCGCCACTGACCAAATGCTCAAGCTGAGCCTTCTGCTCTACGCCGTTTTGCAGGGCGCAGACCACCGTATTTTCATCGCACAGCGCGCGCAGCCATCCGGCGCTGTCGGCATTTTGCGTCGTTTTCACTGCGATAAACACGAGATCAACGGGACGCGTAATGGCCGTCGGGTCGGTTAGTACCGGACCGGGCACCACCGTTTCACCTTCGTCGTGGCACAGGCGTAATTTCGGATGCGCGGTCCGTCCGCAGAGCAATGGCGTGCGGCCAGCGTCATGCAGTACCGCGGCAATGGTGGTGCCAATCGCACCGGGTCCTATCAGCGCAATGGTTGTATAGTCAGACATGATACACTCCCCTTTTGCTAAGCCTGCTATCAGTTATACCACCCTGAGACGAGCGCGCCACACCCGTTGTCTATACTCAACATTCACAGACAACGGAGTGCGCCATGCCTTTACCCGATTTCAAATCCTCTGAACCGTTCACCCTTGGCATCGAGCTCGAACTGCAGGTGGTTAACCCGCCGGGGTACGATCTCAGCCAGGACTCCTCCGCGCTCATCGCCGCCGTCAAAGACGACATCAAAGGCGGTGAAGTCAAACACGATATCACCGAAAGCATGCTCGAAATCGCCACCGGCGTGTGTCAGACCATCGACCAGGCAGCGGCGCAGTTTTCGGTGATGCAGCAGAGCATCCTGCGCGCGGCGGCGGAGCAGCATATCCAGATCTGCGGCGGCGGGACGCATCCGTTCCAGAAATGGCAGCGCCAGGAGGTGTGCGACGACGAGCGCTATAACGTCACGCTGGAGCGCTTTGGCTATCTGATTTTGCAGGCGACGGTGTTCGGTCAGCACGTTCACGTCGGCTGCCGGACCGGGGATGACGCCATTTACCTCCTGCACGGCCTGTCGCGATTCGTGCCGCACTTTATTGCCCTGGCGGCCGCCTCGCCGTACATGCAAGGCACCGACACGAAGTTCTCCTCGTCGCGGCTCAATATCTTCTCCGGGTTCCCGGATAACGGACAGATGCCGTGGGTAAACAGCTGGCAGGAGTTTGAAGGGCTGTTCCGCCGCCTGAGCTCCACCAGCATGATCGACAGCATCAAGGATCTGCACTGGGATATTCGCCCCAGCCCGCATTTTGGCACCGTGGAGGTGCGGGTGATGGATACGCCGCTGACGCTCGGCCACGCGATTAACATCGCCGGGTTGATTCAGGCCACGTCGCACTGGCTGCTGACCACGCGGCCGTATAAGCATCAGGAACGGGATTTTCTGCTCTACCGTTTTAACCGTTTTCAGGCATGTCGCTACGGGCTGGAGGGCATCCTGACGGACGTGCATACCGGTGAGCAAAAAACCGTGGCGGAAGACATCGCCTGGCTGCTGGAGCAGGTGGCGCCGTCGGCCGATAAGCTCGGCGCGACGAGCGCAATCAATGAAATTGCCCTGCTGTTAAAGCAGGGCAAGAGCGAGGCGCAGCGCATGCGGGACTTTATCGCCGACGGCGGCTCGCTAATTTCTCTGGTGCAGAAGCACTGCGAGCTGTGGGCGACGAGTCCGTAAGGCCGTGGCCCCACTCGCGCAGGCGCTGGAACAGCACGAACAGCGCCGGGATAAACAGGATCCCCACCACGGTCGCCACCAGCATGCCGCTGAACACCGTGGTGCCGATGATGCGGCGGCTCTGGGCACCCGCCCCGGTCGCCAGCATCATGGGCAGAACGCCGATGATGAACGATACGGCGGTCATCATCACCGCGCGGAAGCGGCGCGAGGCCCCTTCCCGCGCAGCATCGACAATCGCCATTCCGTCCATACGCCGAGCGCGGGCGAACTCGACGATAAGAATCGCGTTCTTGGCCGCTAACGCGATCAGCAATACCAGACCAATCTGCACGTACACGTCGTTGGCGTAGCCCGCCATCCACAGCCAGACCAGCGCCCCGCCGAGGGCGAACAGCACCGAGAGCATCACGCTCGCCGGGAGCGTCCAGCTCTCGTACTGTGCGACGAGGAACAGCCACGCCATCACCACCGCCGCCAGCACAATCCAGATCGCCTGATTGCCTGTCTGCTGCTCCTGATACGACATGCCGCTCCAGGCGTAGTCGTATCCGGCCGGCAGGCTCTCTGCCAGAATATCGCCCATCACCGCCATCGCGGTGCTGCTGCTCACCCCAGTTGCTGCAGAGCCGCTCACCGAAACGGACGGGAACTGGTTGTACTGCTGCAGGAACGGCGCGCCGACGGTCGGCGTGATGGTGACGAGGTTGCTCAGGCGCACCCGCTCGCCGCTGTTGCTGCGCACGAACAGCTCGCTGATTTGTTCGGCGCGCTCACGCCACTGCATCTCGTTCTGCATCACCACGTGGTAGACGCGGTTGTTGATGCTGAAATCCCCGGCGCGCGTGCCGCCAAAGGCGGTTTGCAGGCTGCTGAAGATACGTGACACCGGCACGTCGAGGCGGGCGGCACGCTCGCGGTCAACGGTCAGCGTCAGCTGCGGCACGTTGCTGCTCCAGGTGGTGAACACGCGGGTCAGCTGCGGGTGCTGGTTGGCTTTCGCCAGCACCTCACGCGTCACGCGCTCCAGTTCCGCCGGGCTCTGCCCCGCCTGAGCCTGGATGCGCAGGTCAAAGCCGGAGGCGTTGCCCAGCCCCGGCAGCGTCGGCGGCGCGAAGGTCATGATGGTGGCTTCCGGCAGGGCCAGCAGCTGGCGCTGCAGGGTGCCCATCACCTCTTCCAGCGGCGGACGCGCGCTCCAGTCCTTCAGCATGATGGAGATAAACCCGCCGTTGGAGGCGCTGGTGCCGTTGAGGATGTTAAACCCGGAGACCTGAATCACGTCCTCCACCGCCGGATGTTTGGCGATAAGCTCCCGCGCGGTGGTCATCACCGCTTCGGTCCGCTCCAGCGAGGCCGCTTCCGGCAGCTGGACGCTGGCGAAGAAGTAGCCCTGGTCCTCCTGCGGCAGGAAGCCTTTTGGCATCGACGTAAAGCTGAACAGCACGACTGCCGCCGCGCCTGCGGTGGCCAGCAGCGCCAGCCACGGACGCAGGTTTAAGACATTCACGATGCGGGTGTAGAAACCTCGCGTGGCGTCCAGCCCGCGGTTAAAGGCGCGATAAACGGCCGCCGGTTTCTCCGGGCGCGGACGCAGCAGCATCGCGCACAGGGCGGGCGTCAGGGTCAGCGCTACCAGGCTTGAGAGCGTCACGGCGGTGGAGAGCGTAACCGCGAACTGGCGGTACAGCTCGCCGACAATCCCCGGCAGCAGCGCCACCGGCACAAATACCGCCAGCAGCACCAGCGTCGTCGCGATGACCGGCCCGGCAATCTGGCGCAGCGCCAGCGCGGTTGCCGCCGTGCGGCTCTGTCCTTCCGCCATCAGCGTTTCTACGCTCTCCACCACCACGATGGCGTCATCCACCACCATGGTCAGCGCCAGAATGATGGCAAACAGGCTGAGCGTGTTGGCGGAGTAGCCGAGCGTATAGAGCACCGCAAAGGTGCCCACCAGCGACACCGGAATGGCGAGGGCGACAATCAGCGTCGCGCGCCAGCTCTGCAGGAACAGGGAAACGACCACCACCACCGCCAGCATCGTCAGCGCCAGCGAGACGCCGATCTCCTTAATGGTCGCGGCAACAAAGGAGGTGGTGTCGAACTTCACCTCGTAGACCAGGTCGTCCGGGAAGCGCGTCGAGAGGCGCTCCAGCTCCGCGCGCACCGCGTCGGCCACGCGCAGGGCGTTGGCGGACGGCGTCGGGTAGATGCCGAGGTAGGCGGAATCGTGCCCGTTCAGCTGCGCGCCGGAGCTGTAGCTGCGCGAGCCGAGCTCGATGGTGGCGACGTCCTTCAGGCGCACCAGCTGGCCCATCTCCCCCGCGCGGATGATGATGTCGGCAAAGTCGTCGGCCTGGCTTAAGCGCCCCAGCCCGTTGATGGTCAGGGTCTGCTGCTGGCCGTTAAACACCGGCGGCGTGCCCACCTGACCGGCCGCGCCCTGCACGTTCTGCTCACGCAGCGCCTGCGCCACGTCGTCGGTGGTGACGTTCAGGGCGTTCATGCGGTCCGGACGCAGCCAGATGCGCATGCTGTAGTCGCGTGCGCCGAACATCTGCACCTGCCCCACGCCGGGCAGACGCGACAGCGCCTCGCGCACCTGGGTGCTGGCGTAGTTGCTGACGAACAGCGGCGTGTGGGTATTGTTCGGTGAGTAAAGACTTACCCCCATCATCAGGTTGGTGGCGCGCTTGCGCACCTGCACGCCATTTTGCTGCGCCTCGGTTGGGAGCTGCGCCACGGCCTGCGCCACGCGGTTTTGCACGTCGATGGCGGCGAGATCCGGATCCGTGCCCGCCGCAAAGGTAATGTTCAGGCTGTAAGTGCCTTCGTCCGAACTGGTGGACTCCATGTAGAGCATATGGTCCACGCCGTTCAGCTGCGTCTCCAGCGGCGTGGCGATGGCCTCCGCCACGTCAGCCGAGCTGGCGCCCGGCCAGCTGGCAGAGACGTTCACCACCGGCGGCGCGATCTGCGGGTACTGCTCCACCGGAATAATCCTCAGCGCAATGGCCCCCAGCAGGGTGATGACCAGCGCAATCACCATCGCGAAGCGCGGGCGTTTGATGAAAAACGTCAGCATGATGGCTCCTTAATTCAGTATCTGGACGGCAGCGCCGGGCTGCACGCGCTGCGCACCGTCAGTAATCGCTCGCTCACCGGACTTCACGCCGGATAAAATCCGGAACTGCTGGCCGATCTGTCCGGCGACCTTCAGCGGGCGCATTTCGGCTTTTCCGTCGGCATTAACCACCCAGGCAAAGAACCCGTCGCCGTTCTGCTGCACCGCTGCGGCAGGCAGGGTCAGCACCGGCTGCTCGCTTGCCGGACGCAAAAACACGTTCACATTGCCGCCGGGCAGGAGCTGATGGCGCGGGTTGGCAAACTCGGCGCGCAGCATCACGCTGGCGGTACGCGGGTCAATGCGGTTATCCACTGACGTCAGCTCGCCGCTGACGCGCTGGCCATTGCTGTCGATCAGCGCCTGCCAGGCACGCTTCATGGCGTTGATATCCGCATGCTGTCCGGCTTTGGTGGAAAATGCCCCCTCTTCCAGCGCAAAGGCGATGCGGATCGGGTCAAGCTGCACCACCTCCACCAAAACGCCGCTCGCTGGGTTGACCAGGCTACCCACGTGGAAGCTGCTGTGGCCCACGCGGCCGTCAATTGGCGAGGTGATTCGGGTGTAGCTCAGGGTGACGTTGCGGGCTTCGAGCCGGGCCTTCGCCTGCTCGAGAGCGGCACTGGCGACGTCGCGCTGCATGCGGGCGTTGTCCACGTCGTGACGGCTGATGGCGTTGCTGCTGCCCAGGCTTTCAAAGCGGGAAAGCTGCTGCTGCGCCTGGCGCAGCGTGGCTTCGGCGCTTTTCACTTCGGCCTGCGCCAGGCGCAGGGCTGCGCGCGGCTCGGCGTCGTCCAGCTCAAACAGCACGTCGCCTTTTTTCACATACTGCCCGTCGCGGAAGTTAATTTTGGTAATCATACCTTCCGTACGCGCGCGCAGCTCAACGGTGTGGATGGCTTCGATGCGGCCCGGGATCTGGCGCTCGGCGGCGTGGGCGGTCTGCTCCACGGTGGCGACGCGAACGGGGATCGCGGCGGCGAAGACGGGTTGCAGGGTACTGACAAGAAGTGCGAACAGGAGTGGAAGTTTCATGGGAGTACCTCAGCGTTGTCTCCCCTCACCCCGGCCCTCTCCCCAGAGGGGCGAGGGAGAAAACCGAGCCCAAGGGAAAGTACCAGACTGTCCCCTCTCCCTTGTGGGGAGAGGGTTAGGGTGAGAGGTAAGGTTTTAGTTATGCAGCCTTACGGAACCTGCGGGTCAGTCGCTTCTCGATTTCGACGACGAAGAACATCACGCCTGCAACGGCCAGGGTCACAAACCAGTAGCGCAGCGGCAGGGCTTCGGTACCGAACAGCATCTGCATAAACGGCAGGTAGATAATCGCCGCCTGGAGCAGGAACAGCACGCCCGTCACCAGCCAGATCCCTTTGTTCGCCAGCAGGCCGCGGTTGAGGGAGAACCCTTCGGTGTTGCGGCAGTTAATCATGTATACCCACTGGGCGCAGACCAGCATCTGCAGCAGCACGGTGCGGATGAACTCCGCGCTGTGGCCGCGCGGAGCCAGCCAGGCTTCCAGCGCAAAGGCGGCGATGGCAATCATGGTACCGACGAAGGCCACGCGCCAGACGGCGTAGGCGTCCATCACGTGCTGCCCGCTCTGGCGCGGCGGGCGGCGCATAATGTTGCGCTCGGCAGCTTCGAAGGCCAGGCCGAAGGAGAGCGTGGCGGAGGTGGCCATGTTCATCCACAGAATCAGCACCGGCGTCAGCGGAATAATGTTCCCCGCCAGCAGCGCAATCACAATCAGCAGCCCCTGCGCCAGGTTGGTCGGCATGATGAACAGAATGGTCTTCTTCAGGTTGTCGTATACGCGACGCCCCTCTTTCACCGCGCTGGCGATGGTGGCAAAGTTATCGTCCGTCAGGACCATATCCGCCGCCTCTTTGGTCACTTCCGTGCCCTTGATGCCCATCGCGATGCCCACGTCCGCCTGACGCAGCGCCGGGGCGTCGTTTACGCCGTCGCCGGTCATGCCAACGATTTCGCCTTTGTCCTGCAGCGCTTTCACCAGGCGCAGCTTATGCTCCGGGCTGGTACGAGCGAAGATGTCATACTGCACCGCCGCCTCCGCCAGCGCGGCGTCGTCCATCTTCTCCAGCTCGTAGCCGGTGACCGCCTGCTCGCTGTTGGCGATCCCCAGCATCTGGCCGATGCTCATCGCCGTCTGCGGGTGATCCCCGGTGATCATCTTCACGCGGATCCCCGCCTGCTGGCAGGCGTTAATCGCATCAATCGCTTCCGGACGCGGCGGATCCATCATCCCGGCGATGCCGAGGAAGATCAGGCCGTGGCTCAGGTCGTCGTGCGTCAGTTCCTGCTCGCCGTTAGCTGGCTTGAACGCCGCGGCGACCATGCGCAGCCCCTGACGCGCATAGCGCTCCATCTCACTTTCCCAGTACGTGCGGTTGAAGGCTTCCGTACCGTGACGGGTCTGCTGCTGCGAACACAGGGCAAAAATCACGTCCGGCGCGCCGGTGATCAGGATCTGCTCCTCGCTGCCAATCTGGTAGTGGGTGCTCATGTACTTGTACTGCGAGTCGAACGGGATCTTGTTAACCAGCGTGGTCATTACCGGCTCAAGGCTGGCCTTCGCCGCCAGCACCTTCAGCGCGCCCTCGGTCGGCCCACCGGTGATGCCCCACAGGCCTCGCTCGTCCTGAATCAGCTGGCTGTCGTTACACAGGTCGATGGTACGCAGATACTGCTCCAGCACGGTGCCCGGCTGGATGTGGACCGGCTCGTCGCTACCTTCCAGATAGATGTTGCCTACCGGCTCGTAGCTGTTGCCGTCCACGCGGTAGCAGGCGTCGGCGGTGATGATGGCTTTAACCGTCATCTCGTTCATGGTCAGGGTGCCGGTTTTATCCGAGCAGACCACGGTCATCGCGCCGAGCGTTTCAACCGTCGGCAGCTTGCGGATAATCGCCCGCTTGCGCGCCATCGCCTGCACGCCCAGCGAAAGGATGATGGAGATGATTGCCGGCAAACCTTCCGGTACGGAGGCAACCGCCAGGCTAATCAGAGAGAGCAGGAGCTCGCCCATGGGGATCTCGCGGAACGCCAGGCTGAAGACAAACAGCGCGGCCATCATCGCCAGAATAATCACGAAAATCGCTTTACCCAGCTTGTCCATCTGCACCAGCAGCGGCGTACGGTGCTTTTCGATACCCGCCATCATCTGGTTGATGTGGCCGAGTTCCGTATCTTTACCGGTCGCGGTGACCACACCGATACCGCCGCCCGCGCTGACGGTCGTCCCGGAGAAGACCATGTTGGTGCGATCGCCCAGCGGTAATTCCCCGCTCAGTGGATTAACGTGTTTATCCACCACGGTCGATTCACCGGTCAGAATCGCCTCTTCCACGCGTAAATTATGCGCTTCGATTAAACGCATATCCGCCGGAATACGATCCCCCGCGCGTAATACAATAATATCGCCCGGGACTATTTCAGTTGTGGGGATTGTTTCGTGGTTGCCGTTACGAATAACGCGCGCCTCGCTGGAAAGCATATTGCGAATACTCTTCAGCGATTTTTCTGCGTTGCTTTCCTGAATATGGCCAATTAGCGCATTGATGACCGCCACGCCCAAAATTACCAGCGTATCAACCCAGTGGCCCATTACTGCCGTTAATACGGCGGCGGCCAGCAGAACATAAATCAGCACATCATTAAAATGGGCTAAGAAACGCAGCCAGGCGGGTTTGCCTTTTTTCTCCGGCAGCGCGTTCGGCCCTGTTTTTTGCAGACGCGCCTGCGCCTCTGCACGGTCCAGACCGCTTGCCTGGCTCTGCGCATGTGCAAGCGCCTGCTCTACGGTCTGCTGGTATGCCAGCCCGCCGGAAGGCGGCACGTTAGGAGTCAATTTTTTTTCAGTCATCGTATTTTTCCTTCAATTTCCGGTGAACAGAAGCCTGAATTCCTTTCGGGCTTAAATAAATTCATTTTAAAGTCTTGCGGGTAAAATTGATCTACCGCAACATAATGACTTCTCGGTTATTCAAAACTGATTAAAACTATTTCAATGACCCGATTTTTACAAAATATTTCTAAACCAATACTAAACGAGGGGGAACCATGTGGGGTATTTATCACGGGCGTAGACTGGTGTTATACGTTATCGCGGCCATTGTTATTGCCACGTTAATTGGTTATAGCACCTATACATTTGTAAAATTATTTTCCTGATACGGACGTTTATTTACATAACGCGATATTAATATAAACGCCGGGTCGTATGTTGTTATTTGTGCGTAGTAATAATGTCTTTGTTTTATTCAAAAAGGTCAGCGGGGCTGATATTGCTTTACGTTACAGAATGCCGGACAATGACATTTTTAACTGACGATTAACATTACGATGAAACACCCGCTAGAATCGCTGCTCACCGCAGGCGGCATTTTATTACTGGCCCTGCTTTCGTGCCTGCTGCTCCCGGCGCCTTCGCTTGGGCTGGTGCTGGCGCAGAAGCTGGTTCAGACCTTTCACATGGTCGATCTGAACCAGCTTTACACCATTCTGTTCTGCGTGTGGTTTTTACTGCTCGGGGCGATTGAATTCTTCGTGCTGCGTTTCGTCTGGCGACGCTGGTTTTCCCTGGCATCCTGAGCCAATAAAAAAGCCGGGTGGCGGCTTCGCCTTACCCGGCCTACACGCGAAAGGTTAATGTGTCTGGCTATGGTTCTCTTTACGGTACGCTCCAGGTGGCTGGTTGAACGTACGGGTGAAGATACGGGTAAACGTCTGCTGCGAGTCAAATCCGTAACGCAGGCAGATGTCGTACACCCGGGCGTCGGATTCACGCAGATCGCGCGCCGCCAGCAGCAGCTTACGTTCACGGATATAACGCCCCAGACTCTCCCCTTTGTACTGCATAAATAGCCGTTGTAGGTGCCATTTCGAGTAACCCGCGTGGCGGGCTATCTCTTCAATTCGTAATGGCTGGTGCAGATTGTCGTCGATCCATTCGACGATAGTGTCGATGACTTGAGCGGAAATGGTCATACTGCTGTCCCCCTCTGCTACTCGCTTAAATATTATTCCCACCACGCACGAAAGGTTTGTGCGCTGTCGCTTACCCGGACGGGCTCGCCCAGTTCCGGCGTCAGCAACCGATAATTTTTATCCTTGCTGGCTTTTGCCAGCTGGATCAGCGGATCGTTCCAGGCGTGTTTCGCCAGCACGAAGCGTCCGTTATGCCCCGGCACCACGGCTTTCGCGTTCAAATCCGCCGAGGCCTGCGCCGTTTCCTCCGGCAGCATGTGGATGTACTTCCAGTCCTGGTCGTACTGGCCGTTCTCCATAATGGCGACGTCCACTTCGCCAAACTGTTCACCGATGGCCTTGAAGTGCGGGCCGTAACCGGAATCCCCGCTGTAGTAAACATTCTGCTCTGGCGTAACGAACATGAAGCTGCCCCACAATGTGCGATCGCGTTTGATGCCGCGACCGGAGAAGTGACGCGCTGGCAGAACGTGCACCGTCAATTCATCGCTGATGCTTACCGACTGGTTCCAGTCGCGCTCGTCAATAATCTCGGACTTCATCCCCCAGTAGCGCAGGTGGGATCCTACGCCCAGCGGCGTCACCACGCGCTTTACCTTCGGCATTAGCGCCCGGATGGTTGCGTAATCCAGATGATCGTAGTGATCGTGCGAAATAATCAGCAGGTCGATCTCCGGCATGCGTTCAGCGCGCCACGGATACTCGCCGGCAAAGGCCTTATTGAGGAACGAGAACGGCGCGGCATAGTTGCCAAGAACCGGGTCAATCAGGATGCGTTTACCCGCGAGCTGCAGATACCACGAGGAGTGACCGAGCCACACCAGGGTGTTCTGCTCCAGCGGCAGGCTCGCAAGATCGGTTTTCACCAGCGGCAGCGGCCGGGTCGGGCGGGCGTTTTCGGTTTTTTTGGTCAGAAACTCCCACATCGCGACCAGCATATTTTTGTCACCGTTATAACCCGGCGTCGGCAGCGTGTTGTGGAATTTCCCCTCGCGATACTGTGGGGAGGCCTCCACTTCAGTGAGCCGTTCACCCTGCGGCGGCTGGCCGAATCCGGCATTCAGAACAAACGGTAAACTCGCGGCTGAAGCAATAATCATGATTAACACCACGCAGATGAAGAGAGGTTTTTTCATATCCTGACCCGAAAACGCGCCCCATCCGATAGCGTGCGCAGGGTAAACTTGATTATGAGTGAGTAAGCACTCATTATAGATATGATGATAAAGTCGTCAAGACGTTTTCGATCTTTGACATTCCGCGTTGCAGCGTGTCAAAGCACGTGTTTCAATCAGGGTTTTTATAATTGACAGGAGGAAAAATTTAGTGGCACGTCCGAAGAGTGAAGATAAAAAACAGGCCTTACTGGAAGCCGCAACGGTGGCGTTTGCACAGTCAGGTATTGCCGCCTCAACGGCGCTTATTGCCCGTAAGGCGGGCGTCGCCGAAGGCACCCTGTTCCGCTACTTTGCTACGAAAGACGATCTGCTGAATGCCCTCTATCTGCACCTGAAGCAAGATCTCTGCCAGACCATGCTGGCGAACCTCGATCGCACCATCACACTGCCTAAAGAACATACCCGCAATATCTGGAACAGCTATGTGGACTGGGGTATTCGTAACCCCGTTGCGCATGCGGCGATCCGCCAGATTGGCGTCAGTGAAAAGCTGAGCACCGAAACGGAACAGGCGGTGAAAGAGATGTTCCCGGAGCTGCATAAACTCTGCCGCCGCTCGGTGCGTCAGGTGTTTATGTCTGATGAATTTAAAACGTTTGGCGATGCGCTTTTCTTATCGCTGGCCGAATCCACGATGGAATTTGCCACCCGCGATCCGTCCCGCGCCGTTGAGTTTAAAGCGCTCGGCTTTGAGGTGATGTGGCGCGGGCTTGCCCAGGAAGAGAGCGATGGACAGTAAAACGTTGCAGGAGCACGCAAAACGCGTGGCGCTGGAGCTGCCGTTCACCGAACACTGCTGGCCGTTTGGGCCGGAGTTTGACGTGTTTAAAGTGGGTGGAAAAATTTTCATGATTGTGGCCGTCGCACACGGGCGGCCGCACGTCAGCCTGAAGTCAGACCCGGAAAAATCGCTGTTAAATCAGCAGATTTATCGCGGCGTTGAACCGGGCTATCACCTCAACAAAAAGCACTGGATTTCCCTTTACGGCACTGACGACGTGACGCCGGAACTGGTTACCGATCTCATTAATGATTCCTGGCATCTGGTGGTGGATAAACTGCCGAAAAAAGACCAGAAGTGGATCCGGCCGGTCTGATTGTTCGTCTGAGACGAACAGATTAAGCGCTCGAATTGCCCTTATCTTTTTCCGCGTCCCGCTGTAATCTGCTCACCTTTCGCGCCCGCACGCGGGCGAATTTCATCATCAGGAGTTGTTATGGATATCATTTCTGTTGCGCTGAAACGCCACTCCACCAAGGCGTTCGACGCAAGCAAAAAACTGACCGCTGAAGAAGCGGAAAAAATCAAAACCCTGCTGCAGTACAGCCCGTCAAGCACCAACTCCCAGCCGTGGCACTTCATCGTGGCCAGCACCGAGGAAGGAAAAGCGCGCGTGGCGAAATCCGCTGCGGGCACCTATGTGTTTAACGAACGCAAAATGCTGGATGCTTCTCACGTGGTGGTGTTCTGCGCGAAAACCGCGATGGACGATGCATGGCTGGAGCGCGTTGTCGATCAGGAAGAAGCCGACGGTCGCTTCAACACCCCGGAAGCCAAAGCCGCGAACCATAAGGGCCGTACCTACTTTGCCGACATGCATCGCGTGGATCTGAAAGATGACGACCAGTGGATGGCGAAGCAGGTTTACCTGAACGTCGGCAACTTCCTGCTGGGCGTTGCTGCGCTGGGCCTGGACGCAGTACCGATTGAAGGTTTCGACGCCGCGATCCTCGACGAAGAGTTTGGCCTGAAAGAGAAGGGCTTCACCAGCCTGGTGGTGGTGCCGGTTGGGCATCACAGCGTGGAAGATTTCAACGCCACGCTGCCGAAATCTCGCCTGCCTCTAAGCACGATTGTGACCGAGTGCTGATCCCTTCTGGCACGTCGGGTTCCGGCGTGCCTGTTTTCAGTGACGCTTTCTTTGGGTTATGATTCTTCCTTCGATAAAGTTCACAAATACCCCCAGCAATTTGTAACAGCATAGAAATACTTATTCATAAAATCCATCATATATTTTTTATATTATATTCTTTCCGTAAGCCTTTTTTTATTAATGCATATCAATACTCCCCTTTAGTTTCATAAACACCACGAATCCATTGCGCAAAATTCAAACAAATCAATTTAGTTTTATCACTAAAGGCACACCGTAATAAAAAGACATATTGAAATAAACAATTACAAGTCTTTTAAAGGATTTTTGATTTCGCATGATTCCATTTAAAACCCATTTTAACACACGATGGGCGTTATTATTTCAAGGAATACAAGGATAGAGATATGAAAAATAAATGTGCAGTAAGCACCCACCTCACACGTCAGGTTTTGCACGCCAAACTCGCGCCGACCTGTTTCGCTACTATGTTAGCTCTGGGCATGATCATGCCTGTTCACGCTGCCGTTGTTGCAGGAAATACGGAACAACCCGGCATCCACACTAATTCAAACGGTACAACGATTGTTGATATTAATAAAGCCAGCGCAGAAGGCGTCTCTCATAACGTTTACTCTGAATTTAACGTTGAAACTCACGGTGTTATTCTTAATAACAGTGGCGCGGCGTCTAACACTCAGCTAGCAGGTATGATTGATGGCAATACAAATATGGCAAGCGGTAGTGCAAAAGTCATTCTAAATGAAGTACGCTCTTCCGACCCAAGCCAGTTAAATGGCATGATTGAAGTCGCTGGAAAATCTGCTCAGGTTATTATTGCTAACCCATCCGGGATTACCTGTGATGGATGCGGTTTTATTAATACGAATCACGCGACCTTAACCACCGGTACCGCCAATTTTGATGCAAACGGTAATGTAACAGGACTGGATATTAGCAAAGGCGAGGTTAACATTACCGGAAAAGGTATGGATACCCGCGCGGTTCAATATACAGATATTATCTCCCGGTCAGGGCTTTGTTGAATAAATCGAACTTTTGCTGAGTTGAAGGATCAGATCACGTATCTTCCCGACAACGCAGAC
>NZ_CDRQYH010000069.1:0-19166 GCF_977039595.1 Enterobacter sp. | reverse complement strand
AAGATACGTGATCTGATCCTTCAACTCAGCAAAAGTTCGATTTATTCAACAAAGCCGATCACTTCCTTCTGCGCCCCCTTTCCACCCAAAGGCAGAGGCGAATTTCTCGACTGCACCGTCCACTGCATTATCTGCAAGCTGGGTCAGCTTACCTTCACCCGGAGCACCTACCAGAAAAATATCGATAAGCCCGCCAATAACGCCACAGGTGCCAGCGATCATGTAATCATATTTGTCGCAGCGGGCAGTCTTTAAGGTGAAGTCTTCCTGAATGCGTTTCTCCAGAGCAATTTTCTGAGTTGGCGACATCAGGGCGCTAAACGGATCGACCGTTAAATCGATATTGTGCTTATGGGCATAGTGCGATACGGACTGGGAATAAGTTTCCCAGTCCGTATCGCTGGTGAACGCTATCGTTTCTATCATCGATAGTTTACTGATACTGGACAATGACGGGGTCAAACCGGATTCAAGGTAATCGCTGAATTCACTGGAAACCGTTGTGTGGAAATTATCATCAAAAGTGATACCTGCGTGTTCCAGAACACCATTCATCGCAAGAATCATTTCATCTAAAGCAGCATCGGTATCAGTTTGCAAAGCGTTAAGGGCGTCAAGAGCGGCATCAAGGTCACTCAATTGTCTCTCGCTTTGTTCAAGCTGGTGCTTCTGCACCAGCAAGGCCGATACCTGAGTATCCGGTTTTTTCATTATGAGAACAACCCAGTCAGTTTGCCTTTGATAACGTCCCCCGCTCTGAAATAGCCGATGCCTTCAAAGATGGCGGCAAGCTTCTCTAATTGCTGAGTCGCTGTATCTTCTTTAATTTTACGTTTTTTCACTTCAACGATCTTACCATCGTGTTGCTCTTCGACAATACATTCTTCATAGAATGAAAGAACAATATCGTAGAATTGTTTTTTGATGGGTTCTCGGGTCAGAGAACTGAGTTTGGCCTCATCAAGATAGACAGGACACTTAAGTTTGAGTGCACTGTTTTGCATTTTATTCGATTTTTTATTTAATTCATCCGCCGCACCGGTCAATGCATTCATCATCTTCTGGAGCTTTTGAATTTTTTCACCTTGCCGGTTGTGCGCATCCAGAGCGTCGTTAAACTTGCCAGAAATATAATTGAGATCATTGATTAACGCGGACAATGTGGATTGTGTCTGCTTGATGACTTCATTGAGCATGAGTTCCCGGCGCTTGGATTTATCCAGTTCATTAGCACCCGTAAGATGACGAATCCCTTTATAGGCCCCGACACCTAATAACACCGCAACACCAATACCCGTTGCCATACTTGAAAAACCAAGCACACCGCCAAGTCCAAGCGTTGCGAGGCCTGAAGTGATGCCTGCAGCGGACATCCCGATGACAGAACCAGAAAGATAGACTGCAGCGAGCGGCACACCTACCGCACCGGCTTTCGCCGTAAGTTCTTTCATGCTGCGTTTCAGTGCATCGTCAGAAAAATCTTCTCGTAACATCTTGAAGTCTTGCTGAATAGCCATCACCGCGAGCTCTATTTCTTCGTCAGTTACACCCAGCAAGGGTTGCATTTGCTGAAGAAATGGAAATTTTATATATTCACCATCATTAACGCTCATGAAAATGCTAATCAGGTCCTTAACAAGAGAGATCTTTATTGACTTGTTATGGCTAGGCACGCATTCACGATCAATTATCGCAATTAACTCTTCAACCGGTATCAGACTGGAATCAGTACCGATGTAACTTCGCAGTGTAAATCGGGATTCGGTCGTTAACTCAAGTCGCGTCATCAGCAGGAGAATTTCGGCAAACTCTTTTTTATCAACCTGACCGTCATCTGAGAACGCCATGTTAACAATGGTTTTGACGTAAGCCACTTTCAGAGCTTCTGACATTTCAGCAAGGGTAATGAGCTGATCTTCTTCTTTAAACTCATCAAAGTCACTGATGGCATGCTCAAGAATGTCGCTCAGTTTCTTATAGTTGCACTCCATCAAACTTTTGAGTGGCTTTACCTCGCCATTTTTTAGTTTGAGTGAGACAAATTCTGTTCGTTTCTCCTTCCCTTTATCATTCACTGTAACGTCTTCTATATATTCTACGGCTTCAATATTGTTGTAGTACACCTCATAAGGACTTTCAAAAGCTTCTTTTATAACCAGTTTTTCGCCGGTAAAACGATGCCATCTTTTGCACTACCAAATACCGTATTGTCATAAATGGCCAACACAGCATTCAGGTTATCAGCGACATTGAATGCTTTAGCGACGTTATTTAGTTTTTTTTCAGGGATACCTGGAGCAACAAAAACATTCTTACTTACTGAAGATAAATTTTCCTTAAGGAAGGTATTGACGTTATTCACAACTTTCTCCTTATTCGTTGCAACGAATCGACGAACTATCGACCCCGTATTTTTACAAAGTGTGATTATCTCAACCTGGAGTGTCACATTTTGTCATTAGCTCATGGGATATGAGTAAAAATATAAAGAAGAGTATGCCATCCGGGCAAGTTAATCATTCACGAAATAGTCAAAAGTTTATGCTACTGTTCTACCGTTTGGGTGGCATCAAATGATAACATGCTATTAAATAAGCAACTTAAGTAAAACCTTATGTAGTCAACACAAGATGCAGCGTCTGCATTTGCGCATTCTACAGGTGTATTTAAGTGACATGTTGTTTATGCAGGGAACAGAGGTGCTCGATAATTCCTGTCACCAAAACTCTCACCTCCGCAAAGCCTCAACAATCGCCCCCTCCATTTTCTCTGGGGTAGTCATCGGAGCAAAGCGCTTCAGTGGTTTACCGTCGCGTCCGATAAGAAACTTAGTAAAGTTCCACTTAATTCGCTCACCCAGCACGCCGGGTAATTCGTTTTTCAGATAACGAAACAGCGGATGCGCTGCGCTACCGTTAACCTCAACCTTCTCGAACATCGGGAAACTCACGCCGTAGTTGATGTAACAGGTTTTCGAGATTTCGTCGGCGCCGCCGGGTTCCTGTTTACCAAACTGGTTGCAGGGGAAGCCCAGCACCACTAACCCCCGATCGGCGTACTTCTTGTACAGCGCTTCAAGACCAGCATATTGCGGCGTGAAGCCACACTGGCTGGCGGTATTCACGACCAAAACCACCTTTCCGGCATAGTCGGCCATAGAGGTAAGCTGTCCATCCAGACGGGTGGCGGTAAGTTGATAAAAGCGAGTCATACTAAAATCCCTCAAAGCTGGCCGAAAAGTCACGTTGACCACCCACAGGGCCGTCACCGTGTAGAAAGTTTACATTCAAGCAGGCTATTTGTGATACATTCCTGGCGCGCCAATGACCACCACACTCGCTATCAGGTATGCAGAACATAACAAAAAAAATTCGCTGGCTTCTGCTTACTCTCCCACTCCTCAGCGGTTGTGGCACACTTTCACAAATGTCCTCCCCGGAAGGTACTCAGGAACTTCTCACTCATGATTCGCTGGATGGCGACGTTGACAGCGTGGTGCGTCACTACATGGCGCAAAAATCCGTTCCAGGAATGACGGTCGCGGTCATTCATAATCACGGCTCACCGCAGTTTTACACCTGGGGCGTAACCGATGCGGTCAATCGTTATCCGGTCAGGCCCGACACCCTGTTTGCACTCGGCTCGCTCAGCAAAGGGATCACGGCGGAAGTAGTGGCTTGTCTGGTCAATGAAGGGCAACTGAACTGGAACGATAGCCTGGCAACATTGTTACCGCCGGGTACGCCGCTTAGCGTGGATGCACAAAAAATCACCCTGCTTGAACTGGTAACCCACACCTCCGGCCTGCCGCGTCAGAATATGGATGTTCCGATGCTTGGAAAATTCATCAGCTATTTAAGCACGGGCGATAATTTCTACGGCGAGCTGGATAGCGATAACGTGTTGCGTTACCTCGCCGACTGGCAAGCGCCAAAGAGTAAAGTGCCGCAATACTCCAATACCGGCTACGCGCTGATCGGCTATATCCTGAAACACAAAACAGGCGAAGATATCCAGAGTTTAGCCTCGCGCTATATTTTCCATCCGCTGCAAATGGCTAACAGCAGCTTTACGCCACAGCAGCTAAAAGGATACCCGCAGCGCGCCCTCGGCCACGCGGGCGATCAGCCGAAATTCATCCCGCGCGGACAGCTCACGCCGGACTGGCATTTTTCCAACAACATGGTGGCGGCAGCGAGCTTATACAGCAACGCCGAAGATCTGGCGGCCTATGCGCGCTATCACGTATCGACGACCCACAATCCCTTGCTGGACAGCGTCTTTGCCGAAGTCAGAAATACCGATATTCAACGTCCCGACGGGGTACAGGGTATTGCCTGGACCACCGACTTTATCGGTCTGGAAAAAATCACCTATCAGGTCGGCTATATCGGCGGCTACTCCAGCTTTATCGGTTATGACAAAGAAAAAGGCAATGCGGTGGTGGTGCTGCAAAATACCTTTAACTGGAGTAATTACATTGGCATCGCGCTGTTGATGGATATGGCGAAAAAAGACAGCCTTATTATCTCTGGCAACCGTTTTGCGAATAATGGGATGCCTGAACGCGTTTATCAGCAATTACGGTGAGTGCCCGCCGTCAGATTAAGGCCTGATGCGCCAGATCTTCACGAGTCGGCCCCTGAAAGTAGATGGTACTAATATGGCAACTTCGAGGCTGAGTCAGCACAAAACGCATCGTTTCCCAGATGGACCGTCCATTCACCAGACGCTCCCCGATTCTTGTTTGACGATCGACATGTGCATCTAAACCGGTCAGTTCAAAATCAGGCGGATATAACCCGGTTACCCGAATATTTTCTTTGGATAAGTATGCTGACAGTTTCGTTAGAAAGCCGCTTAGCCCGTGTTTACTGGCAAAAAAAGCGGGATGGGCAATGGAATCTGTAAAGTTCGGAATACCGCATGCGGATATAATCGCAATGATGTCTGCGCCGTCTGAGCGTCGCAATCCTGAAAGCAGCGTCTGGGTGAGCAGGATTGAACCTGTCAGGCCTGAACTGACGGTATTGACGATTTCAGAGCTCGATTGTTCGTCTATTGTTCCTGACAGCCACTGAGCAGCATTCAGTATTAAAATATCGATTGGCCTGTCTGAATGTAAGACTTGCGAAGAGAACTGAGAAACGGATTCCGGCTGGGCTAAATCACAGAGATACCCTCTTGCCACACCCCCTTCAGCCGCTATGAGGGCGCAAGTTTTTTCTATATCCTCCTCGCGACGGGCGCTAAAATCAACGTCAACGCCCTCTCGCGCCAGCCAGACGCAAAGCGCCTGACCAAATCCCCCGCCGCCGCCCGTGATAACAGCGCGTTTTCCTCTCAGCATAACTCTGCGTCCTTTATCGTGATGAGTCTATGTCGGAGGATTTATAGCATGATGAGGCGGGGTCACATCTTCCCGTTAGTGCCCTGGCGCAGACTTCCCGTCCTACACCGCAGACTTCGGCCTTAAATTCTCATCAAACGTCAGCCGCTTCCGTTCAGGCTCAACCTCGCGCAGCGGTTCAACCTGATGCATCGTCAGCTTGCAGCGCTCCACCAGCACCTGGTATTCCCGCGTGCCCTGCTGCTTCCAGGCGAGCTCCTGCTCGCTCAGCTCGCGAATCGCTTTGGCCGGGCTGCCGATAATCAAATGGTTGGCGGGCATCTCCGCTTTCGCCTTCACGAACGCAGCCGCGCCGACGATGCTGTTTTCACCAATGACCGCCCCGTCCATCACCACCGCGTTCATGCCCACCAGCGCATTACGGCGGATCACGCAGCCGTGAAGAATGGCGCTGTGGCCGATATGCCCGTCCTCTTCCACCACCGTGTCCTCTTCCGGGAAGCCGTGCATCACGCAATTATCCTGAATATTCGCCCCGTCTTTCACCACGATACGGCCAAAATCACCGCGCAGGCTGGCATTAGGACCGACATAAACGCCTTTGCCCAGAATCACGTCGCCAATCAGCACCGCCGTTGGGTGAACGTAGCTCTCGTCAGGCACGACCGGCGTCAGGCCGTCAATTTGATAAACAGGCATCTTCCCTCCTTATGCGCTTGTGAGACCACCAAAGCGCTGATAGTAGAGCGTGCCGGGCACGGGCAGTTCGCCGACGGAGGTTTCGCCCTTCTCGCTGACAAACGCCAGCGCTCCCGGCGCGACACGCTGATAGATATTTATGCAGAGCTGTCGGGCGCTTTGCCCCGCCCAGTGCGCGGGCAGTAACTCTTCCGGCAGTAGCGGATCCTTCAGCACCACGCGACGATAAAAGTGAATCAGCAGCAGCTGGATCTGGAAGCAGCGTTCCGGCGTCAGCTCCTCGGGCGCGGCCTCTTTCAGCAGCGGCAGCAGCGGCCGGAACGAGCTGATAAACGACTCGTACATCGCGTTTTGCTCGGTTAACTGCCAGCACTCTTCCACGCGTGAACGCAGCGCGGCGCGGGAGAGCGCCAGCGGCGAGTGGGCTTCAAAGAAAATCACGTTTTCCGCCACCCCTGCATCGTGAAGCAGGGACTGCACGTCCGCAAGATGCTGCGACGGCGAGGCCATCAGGCTTGGCGCCAGCGTGCCAAACCCCTGCCAGATCAGCTGTTTTTTGACGTCGGCAAGGGTGGTTTTGTCCAGCCCTTCTGAGAGCAGCAATAGCCATTTTCCGTCCCAGGCGGGCAGTTCCGCGCGGTAGATCTTATTCTCCGCGCGACGCGTCAGGCGAAGCCCTTTATCGCTCAGGCGGTAAAAGCTACGTCGTCCGATGCGCGAGACGTCCAGCCAGCCCTCTTTGTTGAGGCGAAACAGCGCGGTACGCACGAACCGTTCGCCAAACCCCATGCCTTCCAGTAAGGCAGCCAGGCTGCCGAGCCAAATCTCACCGCCGCGATGGGAAAGCGCGTCACCGTATAACGAGGAGATAAGCGAGGTCCCGCTGACGGGAACGGAGCTGACCGCGTGCTGGATAAAGGCGTCGAGTTTATTCATGTGATTCATTCTGTTGTTATTTTTGTCCTGGATGAATCATAGCATAGGATCATGGGATAGCCCCTCACCCTAACCCCCTCCCTTTGGAAGAGGGCCGGGGTGAGAGGAAACTTAGCCGTTGGCCGCCGCTTTACGCAGGTCAAACACCCGGCAGGCTTTTCCCTCCGAGCGCGGGATGCTGCCGCAGTTCACGATCGTCACGTCGGTGGAAATCCCCACCATCGACTTAATGCGGTGGCGCAGCTGGTGGCACACCTGACAACGTTGCTCGTGGGTCAGCGTCAGACTGCTCTCTTTTAGCTCCACCTTCACGGAAAGTGAATCAAGATGTCCGCGACGGTTCACCTCCAACTGGTAGTGCGGCGAAAGATGTTCGAACTTCACGATCTCCTCTTCCAGCTGCGACGGGAAGACGTTGACGCCGCGGATGATCAGCATATCGTCGCTGCGGCCGCTGATCCGGTCCATACGGCGCATGCTGCGCGCGGTGGCCGGGAGCAGACGCGTCAGGTCGCGGGTGCGGTAGCGGATCACCGGCAGCGCCTCTTTGGTCAGCGTGGTGAACAGCAGCTCGCCCTGCTGGCCGTCATCGAGCGGCGTGCCGTCGTTCGGGTTGACGATCTCAGGGTAGAAATGATCTTCCCAGATGGTCGGGCCGTCGACGGTTTCGATACACTCCATCGCCACGCCCGGCCCCATCACTTCGGAGAGGCCATAAATATCCAGCGCGGTAATGCCTAAGCGTTTTTCAATTTCCCGGCGCATGGCCTGCGTCCACGGCTCGGCACCGAAGACGCCCACGCGCAGGGAACAGGTGCTGGCATCGCCGCCCATCTGGCGCTCCAGCTCTTCAATCAGGTTGAGGCAGTAGGATGGCGTCACCATGATCATGTCCGGCTGGAAATCACGGATCAGCTGCGCCTGTTTCTCCGTCTGGCCGCCGGACATCGGGATCACCGTCGCGCCTAAACGCTCGGCCCCGTAGTGCGCCCCCAGCCCGCCGGTAAACAGGCCGTAGCCATACGCCACGTGAATTTTGTCCTTCGCGCTGCCGCCCGCCGCGCGCAGGGAGCGGGCCACCAGGTTGGCCCAGTTATCAATGTCGCCCTGCGTGTAGCCGACAACGGTCGGTTTGCCGGTGGTGCCGGAAGACGCGTGAATGCGCACCACCTGCTCCATCGGCACGGCAAAGGTATCGAACGGATAGTTATCCCGCAGGTCCTGCTTGGTGGTGCACGGGAATTTGCGGATATCCGCCAGCTCTTTGAAATCGTCAGGGTGAACGCCCGCGGCGTCAAACTTGCGTTTGTACATCGGCACGTTGTTGTAGGCGTGATGCAGCGTCCATTTCAGACGCTCTGTCTGCAGCGCCTGTAACTCGTCAAGGGAGGCCGTTTCAATCGGATCAAGCTTTGTTGTATTTGTCATTGTAGGGTACTCACATTGTTTTTATGCTCAAACACGCTCAAGGATCATGGCAATGCCCTGACCCACACCGATGCACATCGTACACAGCGCGTAGCGCCCGCCGCGTCGGTGCAGTTCATTACTCGCGGCCAGCGCCAGCCTGGCGCCGCTCATGCCCAGCGGGTGGCCCAGCGCAATTGCGCCACCGTTCGGGTTGACGTGCGCGGCATCGTCCGGCAGGCCCAGCTGACGCAGCACGCCCAGCGCCTGCGCGGCGAAAGCTTCATTAAGTTCGATCACGTCCATATCGTTAATGCCGAGCCCGGCGCGCTCCAGCACCTTCCGAGTGGCGGGTACCGGGCCAAGCCCCATCAGACGTGGCTCCACGCCTGCCGTCGCCATCGCCACGATCCGCGTGCGCGGGACTAACCCCTGCGCCAGCGCCATCTTCTCGCTGGCGACGATCAGCGCCGCAGCGCCGTCGTTGACCCCGGAGGCATTCCCCGCCGTGACCACCCCGTTCTTACGGAACGGCGTTTTTAGCCCGGCAAGCTGTTCAAGAGTAGTGTCCGCGCGCGGATGTTCATCCACGCTGAACGCTGTGACCGCCCCTTTTTTACCCGGCACCGGCACCGGCACGATCTCCTGCGCCATAATGCCGTTCTGCTGGGCCAGCGCGGTACGCTGCTGGCTGCGCAGGGCGAACGCGTCCTGATCGGCACGGCTGATATTTAACAATTCAGCTACATTCTCTGCCGTTTCCGGCATACTGTCAGTTCCGAATTGCTGATGCATGAGCGGATTCACAAATCGCCAGCCGATGGTGGTATCAAAGATCTCCGCCTGACGCTGAAAGGCGGCTGTGGCTTTGCCCATCACGAACGGCGCGCGGGACATCGACTCCACGCCGCCCGCGATCAGCAGGTCGCCGTCGCCCGCTTTAATGGTGCGGGCGGCAAAACCAATCGCGTCCAGCCCGGAACCGCACAGGCGGTTAACGGTGGTTCCGGATACCGTCTGCGGCAGCCCGGCCAGCAGCGACGACATGCGCGCTACGTTGCGGTTATCTTCCCCCGCCTGGTTGGCGCAGCCGAAAATCACGTCGTCGATCCGCTCCAGGTCGAGCTGCGGGTAGCGGGCCAGCAGCGCGCGCAGCGGAGCGGCACCCAGATCGTCGGTTCGGACTGCGGAAAGCGCGCCGCCGTAGCGACCCACCGGGGTTCGAACGCCATCACAAATAAATGCGTCACGCATCAGGCTTCTCCTGTCACGCTGCCGCCGATGCGGTGAGATTTTCCGCGAAAAAGGGCGACTGTTTTCTGGTGTTGGTTCTGGATTTCAATGTCGTACACGCCGGTCAGCTTGCCCTGATGCTTCACCCGCGCGGTGGCGGTGAGCGTGTCCCCGGCGAAGCCCGGACGCAGGAAATCAATCGAGCAGCCGGAGGCCACCGCCGCCAGCCCCTGGCTGTTGCAGGCGTAGGCAAAAGCGGTGTCAGCCAGCGAAAACAGCTGGCCGCCGTGGCAGGTTTTGTGGCCGTTCAACATCTGCGGGGTGATGGTCATGGTGACAACCGCGTAGCCCTCGTCCATCTCGACAATGTCCATCCCCATCGCCTGAGCGCAGGCGTCCCGTTCGTACATGGTGCGGGCGTTATGCCAGGCGTTATGACTCATAGCTACTCTCCAGAAGCGCGCGCTGGCGCAGCAGTGAACAGGGGCGATAGCGCTCTTCGCCGTAATGACGCTGCAGGTTCTCCAGCAGCGTCAGCAGGCGCTGCCAGCCCAGGCGCTCGCCCCATGCGATCGGCCCGCTCGGGTAGTTCACGCCCAGGCGCATGGCCGTGTCGATATCCTTCTCGCTGGCGACCCCTTTTTGCAGGGCATCCAGCGCCTCGTTGGCAATCATCGCCAGCGTCCGCCAGATCAGCAGGCCGGGATAATCGGCAATTCGCACCACCCTGTGTCCCTGCTGCTGCAGGTAGCGGATGGCTTTTTGCGTCGCGGTATGCGGGTTGCTGGTGGCGGCGGCAATGACCGCCACGTCACGCTCGATGCGGTCGACAACCACCACCGGGCCGTTAAGCCGCAGCGCCAGCGCCTGCGCGGTCTCTCCCTGCGTTTCAATCAGGTACACATCATCAATTTCCGTGACACCGTCACGTCGCTTTTCCACGCGCATCGGGCTATAGCTGTCGTTCACCGACTCAACCCACTGCACGTCAGGTTTGTCGCCCTGCCAGTCGTAAACGCCCTTCCCGCTTTTCTTGCCCAGCCTTCCAGCCAGCACCAGCTCCTGCTGCACCAGCGAAGGCAGAAAACGACGCTCCTGCCAGAAGGCGTTAAATACCGAGCAGGTCACCGCAAAATTTACGTCCTGACCAATCATGTCGGTCAGCTCCAGCGGCCCCATCGGGAAGCCGCCGCCTTCGCGCAGGGCGGCGTCAATCACCTCCGGCGGCGCGACCTGCTCTTCCAGCGCGCGCCAGGCTTCAGAATAAAACGGACGGGCGACGCGGTTGACGATGAACCCCGGCGTGGACTGGCAGCGAACGGGCTGTTTACCCCAGTTCAGCGCCAGCTCGCACAGCGCGTCGGCCACTTCCGGAGAGGTCGCCAGCCCGCTGACCACCTCCACCAGCTTCATCACCGGCGCCGGGTTAAAGAAATGCAGCCCTGCGACGCGCTCCGGGTGGTGGACGTCCGCCGCAATCGCCGTGACGGAGATGGAGGAGGTATTGCTGGTCAGCACCGTCTGCGGCGGGCAGATCTCAGCCAGCTGGGCAAACAGCGTCTTTTTCACCTCCAGCCGTTCTGAGGCCGCTTCAATCACCAGATCGGCCGCGGAGAGCGCGTCGATCTCCGTGACGGGAACAAGCCGGGCAAGGGTCTGGCTCCCGGCATCGGCGGAGAGTTTTCCGCACGTCACACGGGAGGCCAGACGCTGGCGGATCCCGTCGATGGCGCGTGATATCGCATCGCTGGAGATGTCATAGAGCAGCACCTGATGCCCGTGGCTGGCCGCCACTTCGGCAATCCCGGCACCCATCGTGCCGCTGCCAATCACGGCGACCGTACGTATGTTCAGCATCTTATTTCCCCGTAAAGTTCGGCGCGCGCTTCGCGAGGAAGGCGCTGACGCCCTCGCGGTAGTCGTCGCTGCGCCCGGCCAGGCGCTGATAGTCACGCTCCAGATCGAGCTGGCCGTCCAGGGTATTGGTTTCCGCAGCATTGATCGCCTGCTTGATCAGCCCCAGGCCGAAGGTCGGCTGCGACGCAAAATGCAGGGCCATCTGCTGCGCCGTAGTGGAGAGCTCTTCGTCATCGACCACCTGCCAGATCATGCCCCACGCCTGCGCCTGTTCGGCGCTGAGCTTGTCGCCGAGCAGCGCCAGCCCCATGGCGCGGGCGCGTCCGGCCACGCGCGGCAGCAGCCAGGTGCCGCCGCAGTCCGGCACCAGGCCGAGCTTGCTGAAGGCCATCACGAAGCTGGCGGAACGCGCCGCAATCACCATGTCGCACCCGAGCGCCAGCGTGGCGCCCGCGCCCGCCGCCACGCCGTTAACGGCACAGATGACCGGCTTCGGCAGCTTTGCCAGGCGGCGCACGAGCGGGTTGTAGAAGGTTTCAACGGACATGCCCAGATCCGGTGCCGGGCCGTTAGGGTCGACGTTGCGGTCGTTGAGGTCCTGACCGGCGCAAAAGCCGCGTCCTGCCCCGGTGATCAGCAGGCAGCGAACGGTGTCATCGCGCTCGGCCTGTTTCAGGCACTCGGCCAGCTGCCGGTGCATGACGTCGTTAAAGCTGTTCAGACGCTCCGGACGGTTCAGCGTAATGGTCATCACGCCCTGTTCTACATGACTGAGAATAAATTCCACAATTAGCGTCCTTTAAAGTCGGGAGTGCGTTTTTGTAGGAAGGCGTTGATGCCTTCCCGGCGGTCTTCGGTGGCAGAAAGCAGCGTAAACAGCTGGCGCTCCTGGGCCAGACCGGCCTGAAGCGGCACCTCCTGAGACTGGCGAAGCGCCTGTTTGGCTGCCTGTAGCGCCAGCGGCGAGTGGCGCCCCATCAGGGCCGCCTGCTTCAGGGCATACTCCAGCGTCAGCGCTGCCGGGAAAACATCGCTCACCAGCCCGGCGCTCAGCGCCTGCTCTGCGGTAATGCTCTCACCGGTCAGCACCATTTTGCTGGCCAGGGATTTACCGACGCTACGGATAAGACGCTGGGTGCCGCCCGCGCCGGGCATGATGCCGAGCGTGATTTCCGGCAGGCCGAAACGGGCGTTGTCACCGGCAATCACCACGTCGCACAGCAGCGCCAGCTCGCAGCCTGCGCCCAGCGCGAAGCCGTTCACGGCGGCGATCAGCGGTTTACTGAACGTATTGATGCGTGACCACAGCTGCGGGCGAATATCGTTTAGCGTGGCGGGCAGGTCTTTCTCCGCCATTTCGTTGAGATCGGCCCCGGCGGCAAAGCAGCGCTCGCTGCCGTAAATCACGCAGACGGAAATCTCGGCATCCACGGCGGCGGCCTCAAGCTGTTCCGCAAGCTGGGTCAACAGCACGTTGTTGAGGGCGTTGCGCGCCGCCGGACGGTTTAGCGTCAGCTGCAGCACGCGGCCATGACGGGTAACAATCAGTTCGCTCATGCCATCCCCTTCGCGTCGAAGTCGACGATCACGTCGGCGGTTAACGGCAGCGACTGGCAGCTCAGCACATACCCGGCCGCCAGCTCGTCCGGCTCCAGGCTGTAGTTGGTTGCCATGTCCACCTTCCCGCGCAGCACTTTGCATTTACAGGTGGCGCAGACGCCGCCCTTACAGGCATAAGGCAGATCCGCCCCCTGACGCAGGGCGGCATCGAGAATGCTTTCGTCGTCCGCCGTCAGGGTGATTTCACGGTCGCGCCCGTCCTGGCGAACGGTCACTTTTTGTCCATCAACCTGCACGTGCGCCGCGCGCTTAACGGTGATACCGGAGGTGTTAAAGCGCTCAAGGTGAATGGATTTGTCCGGCATCCCCAGCGCCTTCAGCGTGGCTTCCGCGTCGTCCATCATTGCGGACGGGCCGCAGATAAACGCCTCGTCGTACTGGCGGAAGTTGATCAGGGTTTTCGCCAGCGCCTGCAGCTTTTCCCCGTCGATGCGGCCATACAGCAGGTCGCTGTCCAGCCGCTCCTGGCTGAAGATGGAGACCAGCTGCAGGCGCTGCGGGTATTTGTCCTTCAGGTCCGCCAGCGCCTGGCGGAACATCATGCTCTGGCTGCTGCGGTTGCCGTAGATTAGGGTGAAATGGCTGTTCGGTTCGGTCTCAAGCGTCGCGGAGATAATTGCCAGCATCGGGGTGATCCCGGAGCCTGCCGCAATTGCCAGATAGTGGCCTTCGCGTTCGGCCCGCGGCTGGTAGCCAAACTGCCCCTGAGGAACCATTACCTCCAGCGCCATGCCCGCTTTGATCTCATCCCGGGCATAGCGGGAGAAGCGCCCGCCTTCAATCGCCTTGACCGCCACGCTGATTTCGCCCGGGGCGGCACTCCGGCAGATGGAGTAGCAGCGGCGCAGCTCGTCCCCGCCAAGCTTCGTTTTTAACGTCAGGTGCTGGCCTGGACGGAAGCGGTAGGCCTCCTGCAGCGCCTGCGGCACCGCAAAGGTGATGGTTACCGCGTCGCGGGTTTCGGGTTCCACTTTTGCCACTGTTAATGAATGAAACGTTGTCATGGCAGCCTCAAATACATTTGAAATAGTCGAAGGGCTCACGGCAGGAATTGCAGCGGTAGAGCGCTTTGCAGGCCGTCGAGCCAAATTCACTTATAAGCGCGGTGTCGATGCTGGCGCAGCGCGGGCAGCTCACCTCCACCGGGGCGTGCGCGTGACAGCTATGCCCCACCGGTGGACTGATGCCATACGCCCGCAGGCGCTCGCGCGCGTCGGGGGTCATCCAGTCGGTGGTCCAGGCGGGTTCAAGCTGGAGCACAATGTGCACCGGGGTAAAGCCGTGCGCGGTCATCGCCTCGCGGATCGACCCTAGCAGGTGTTCCGTTGCCGGGCAGCCCGAGTAGGTGGGCGTGAAGCCGATAACCCAGCCTTCCCCCTGCGCCTTTACGCTGCGCACCATGCCTAAATCGGTGATGGTTAACACCGGCACTTCCGGATCGGGGATCTGGCTTAACAGCGCCCAGATCTGCGGGATTTGCGCGGGCGCGATGTCGACGAGGCGTTGCATAGCGTTCTCCTTTACCACTGCTGACCGGGATACGCGCGCTGGAGATACTGCATTTCCGCCAGCATCGGCCCCAGATGTTCGGTATGCAGCCCCCTCTTGCCCCCGGTGCGGTACGCCACCTCGGCGGGCACCTGCAGGCAGGCTTCATTCAGACCGGCAAAGACTTCGCTTTCCCACGGCTGGCGCAGGAGGCGCGGGTCAACCGCCACGCCGGGCTCAATCAGCGCCAGCTCGACGTCATCGGCTTCAAACAGCTCGGCCGTAAAACGCCACAGGCTGTCGATGGCCTGCTGCATTTTTTGCGCGGACGTTTCGGTCCCGTCGCCCAGACGCACCAGCCAGCCGCGGCTGAAGCGCAGGTGGTAGCGCGCCTCTTTAATTGCCTTGGCGGCAATGGCGGCAAGCTGGCCGTCACTGCTTTGGGTCAGCCGTTCGTACAGCGCCACGTTCCAGGCATCCATCAGATACTGGCGGGCAATGGTGTCGGCGAAGCTGCCGTTCGGCTGCTCCACCAGCAGAACGTTGCGGAACTGGCGCTCGTCTCGGCCAAACGCCAGCGTGTCTTCATCGCCCTGGCCTTCCAGCTCCGCGGCATAGGTCAGGAAATTGCGCGCCTGCCCCAGCAGGTCGAGACCGATATTGGCGAGCGCGAGGTCGATTTCCAGCTCCGGCGCGTGGCCGCACCAGGCGCCGAGACGCTGGGAAAGCACCAGACCGTTGTCGCCCAGACGCAGGGCATAGGCAGTCACTGAATTCATTCTTTGCCTCACATATGCTCGATGCCGTCGGGAATGGTGTAGAACGTCGGATGGCGGTAAACCTTGCTTTCTGCCGGGTCGAAGAACTCGCCGCTCTCTTCCGGCTGGGAGGCGACAATCTCGCTCGCCTTAACCACCCAGATAGAACAGCCTTCGCTGCGGCGGGTGTAGGCATCACGCGCATTTTCCAGCGCCATGCGATCGTCGGCAGCATGCAGACTGCCAACGTGACGGTGGGATAACCCCTGCTTGCTGCGTACGAACACTTCGTACAGCGGCCAGTAGACATTGCTCATGGTTGTTTCCTCTTACGCGGCCTGACGGGCGCGCTGTTTTTCGGCGTGCGCCAGCGCGGCTTCCCGCACCCACGCGCCCTCTTCCCAGGCTTTACGTTTCGCGGCCAGGCGTTCGTGGTTGCAGATGCCGCGCCCGTTAATGACCTCGTCAAACTCCTGCCAGTCGATCTCGCCGAAGCGATAATGACCGCTCTCTTCATCAAAACGCAGGTCGGGATCGGGCACCGTCATGCCCAGCATTTCTACCTGCGGCACCGTGTTGTCGACAAAGCGCTGGCGCAGCTCGTCATTGCCGAAGCGTTTGATTTTCCACGCCAGGCTGCGGGCGCTGTTCGGCGAGTTGTCGTCGTTCGGCCCGAACATCATCAGCGCCGGCCACCAGAAGCGGTTGATGGCATCCTGCAGCATCTGGCGCTGGGCTTCACTGCCCTGCGCCAGCGCCATGCAGGCCTCAAAGCCCTGACGCTGGTGGAAGCTCTCTTCTTTACAGATTTTCACCATCGCGCGGGCATACGGACCGTAGGAAGTGCGGCACAGCGCCACCTGGTTGACGATGGCCGCGCCGTCCACCAGCCAGCCGATCACGCCGATATCGGCCCAGCTCAGGGTCGGATAGTTGAAGATGGAGGAGTATTTCATCTTGCCGTCGAGCATCTTCTGGTAGATGTCTTCCCGCGCGCAGCCCAGCGTTTCCGCCGCGCTGTAGAGGTAAAGCCCGTGTCCGGCTTCGTCCTGCACCTTCGCCAGCAGGATCGCTTTTCGGCGCAGCGTCGGGGCGCGAGCGATCCAGTTCCCTTCCGGCAGCATGCCGACAATTTCGGAGTGCGCATGCTGGCCAATCTGACGGATCAACGTCTTACGGTAGGCGTCAGGCATCCAGTCCTGAGGCTCAATCGCCGTCTCCTGCGCTATGCGCTGCTCAAACCGTTGTTCTTGCGTCACGTCATCACCTTTATGATTCGTTAGTTTGCAAATTAAAGCGTAAAGTTGAATCACTTTATTTTTTAAAAGTTACACAAAGGTTAAATACAATCCCAAGAATTGTTTCCTGATTCTGTGACGTTGCTCGCAAGCCTTTTGCTGAAAGCCTTGATAAGCGGGCCTTCGTATTCTGAAATTCATCCAGTCAGATCACATCATTAACAATTCATTAAAAACGCCGCTTGATTTTTATGATTCATGATTAAACTATTAATGAGCAAATCACGTAACATTTGGAGATAAGCGATGCAGCAGTTAGCCAGCTTCTTGTCCGGTTCCTGGCAGTCTGGCCGGGGCCGCGAACGCACTATTCATCACGCCATCAGTGGCGAAGCGCTGTGGAGCGTGACCAGCGAAGGGCTGGATATGGCGGCCGCCCGCCGCTATGCGATTGATCGCGGCGGCGAAGCGCTTCACGAGATGACCTTTATCGAACGCGCAGCCATGCTGAAGGCGGTGGCAAAGCACCTGCTTAGCGAAAAAGAGACGTTTTATGCCCTGTCCGCACAGACCGGGGCGACTAAAGCGGACAGCTGGGTGGACATTGAAGGCGGGATCGGCACCCTTTTCACTTACGCCAGCCTGGGCAGCCGCGAGCTGCCGGATGACACCGTGTGGCCGGAAGACGAGTTAATTCCGCTGTCAAAAGAAGGCGGCTTTGCCGCGCGTCACGTCCTGACCTCGAAGTCCGGCGTGGCGGTGCACATCAACGCCTTTAACTTCCCCTGTTGGGGAATGCTGGAAAAGCTGGCCCCGACCTGGCTTGCCGGCATGCCCGCCATCATCAAACCCGCCACCGCCACCGCGCAGGTGACGCAGGCGATGGTGAAATCCATCGTCGACAGCGGGCTGGTGCCGGACGGCGCTATAAGCCTGATCTGCGGCGGCGCGGGGGATCTGCTCGACCAGCTCGACAGCCAGGACGTGGTCACCTTTACGGGCTCCGCCAGCACCGGGCAAAGCCTGCGCGTGCACCCGAATATCGTGGAGAATTCGATTCCGTTCACCATGGAGGCCGACTCCCTGAACTGCTGCGTGCTGGGGGAAGACGTCACCCCTGAGCAGCCGGAATTTGCCCTGTTCATCCGGGAAGTGGTCCGCGAGATGACCGCCAAAGCCGGGCAGAAATGTACGGCCATTCGCCGCATTATCGTCCCGCAGAGCCAGATTGACGCCGTAAGCCAGGCGCTGATTGCCCGGCTGGAAAAGGTGTTGGTGGGCGATCCGGCGCAGGAAGGGGTAAAGATGGGTGCGCTGGTCAACGCCGAACAGCGTGCGGACGTGCAGGAGAAAGTGGATCACCTGATCGCCGCGGGCTGCCAGGTCCGCCTGGGTGGCAAAGCGGATTTGCAGGCCGCGGGCGCGTTCTTCCCGCCGACGCTGCTGTTCTGCCCGCAGCCGGATGAAACTCCGGCAGTCCACTCAACCGAAGCCTTTGGCCCGGTTGCGACGCTGATGCCGTATCGCAATGCACAGCACGCGATGCAGCTTGCCCGCGCGGGCGGCGGCAGCCTGGCGGGCACGCTGGTCACCGCAGACCTGGACATTGCCCGCGAGTTTATTATCGGCGCGGCGCGCGCCCACGGGCGTATTCAGATCCTCAACGAGGAAGCCTCGAAAGAGTCCACCGGCCACGGCTCCCCGCTTCCTCAGCTGGTGCACGGCGGCCCGGGTCGCGCGGGCGGCGGCGAAGAGCTGGGCGGCCTGCGTGCGGTGAAGCACTACCTGCAGCGCACCGCGATTCAGGGCAGTCCGACGATGCTGGCCGCCATCGGCAAGCAGTGGGTGCGTGGCGCAACGGTGCAGGAAGATCGCGTGCATCCGTTCCGCAAATACTTTGAGGAGCTACAGCCGGGCGACAGCCTGCTGACGCCGCGCCGCACCCTCACGGAAGCGGACATCGTGAACTTTGCCTGCCTGAGCGGCGATCACTTCTACGCCCATATGGACAAGATCGGCGCGGCAGAGTCGATCTTTGGCGAGCGCGTGGTGCACGGCTACTTCCTGATCTCCGCCGCGGCGGGACTGTTCGTTGATGCGGGCGTTGGGCCGGTGATTGCCAACTACGGCATGGAAAACCTGCGCTTTATCGAGCCGGTCAAACCGGGCGATACCATTCAGGTGCGTTTGACCTGCAAGCGTAAAACGCTGAAGAAACAGCGCAGTGCCGAGGAAAAACCGACCGGCGTGGTGGAATGGGCAGTTGAGATCTTCAACCAGCACCAGCAGGCCGTGGCGCTCTACTCCATCCTGACGCTGGTGGCGCGCCAGCAGGGGGATTTCAGCTAAGGTCCCCTCACCCTGACCCTCTCCCCAAGGGGAGAGGAATCCCTGTAATTTTTTTAACCAGAAGCGATAAATTGCTTCAGGAAAATTAATGGCTTACAGCGATACCCTGGTCCGGCTGTAAATCGCCGAAGCGTTTCCGTAAGGCCGGGGCGAGGCGCAGGGATGCGCCGAGAGGGCGTGGCCTGCAGGGATGCAGGCTCATGCCCGACCCGATAGCCTGAAGGAATAAGC
>NZ_CDRQYH010000068.1:0-19168 GCF_977039595.1 Enterobacter sp. | reverse complement strand
AAAGAAGGTATTTCTGTACCTCACCTCAATCGTAATCAATAAACCGGTCTATAAATAGACTTGAACTTGATTCGCGCAATTAATAAACCTATTATCCATCCGGTCAATGATTCTCCTGGAAAATAACGTCCCTGATTAATGAATAAAAATACGTATGGTAATGTAAAGATATTTATGATTGCCCTGGCACTTTGCCTGATTGCGGTACCTGTCTCCCGTTATCTTTCTCCACGCGCAATTGTTAATGGTCACGACGTTTATTTAGCATGGTTGCCACTCAGCGTTATGCTGGCGGTCATTCTGATATTTGGGCGCAGAGCAATTCTTCCCATTCTGTTAGGTTTTACTGTCACTAATTTATTCTATATTAATTTAGCGCCGCTACAATATCCAGTTTTACTGTTCTGTCAGACCTTTGCGTTATTCGCGGGGTGCGGCCTGCTACGCCTTATGCTGGGCAAGCGCTGGCGCTACAGTATCCCTAACAAACACATCGGGCTTCGTATATTCTGGCTCGGTTTTGTCGTGCCATTAGGTATTAAGCTGTCGATGTATATGGCAGGCTATTTCTTTGATTTTCCGGTGACAATTTCGACCTATTTCGGCGAAGGTACGGTAATTTATAACGTTGTGGATATTCAAAGCCTGATATGCGCGGCGCTGATTTTTACCATGATGTTCTATTACCCGTTAAGAATGATAATTAATCCTCGTTATGCCGTCACCTTCTGGCGGCGAAGCGTGAAGCCCGTGTTTTATCACAAGAATCCATTATATATTTTTGTCTGGTTAGCGCTTTTAAGCTTCATTCTTGTCATTTTATGTGGTCCTTTTGAGTCACCGGTCATTGCGGGCTATTTGATGCCGCTGATATTTATTCTTTTTACCTTAGCGATAAGCCGCCTGACCTATGCATTGATTTCTCTGCTGTGGGCCACATCAGCGCTCCTGCTGCTGACATACAACTATAATTTCCTTAACGGGGTGGAATCGGGACATTCGCTCTCCTTTATCCTCTCCGTGCTGATTTCTTTCGCCATCTGTTTGCTTTACATGTCTCGCATTTACCAGCGCAGCGAGTGGCTGAAGCGGGGCTGGCAGGACAGGGCACTGACCGATCCTCTTACCGGTCTGCCTAATATTCGTGCGCTGGAGGATTACCTTGAAATTCATCCGGATGCCAAAGTGTGCATTTTGCGCATGGATAATCTGGAGTTTTTGAGCCGCCACTACGGGATTATCATGCGGGTCCATTGCAAACGAACGATCGCCACGTCGCTCCAGCCGCTCCTGCAAAAAGATGAGATGCTCTTCCAGCTGCCCGGAAGCGAGCTGGTGCTGGTATTGCTTGGGCCCGAAATTGCTGAACGACTCCAGCATATGGTCGATCGGCTCAACAGCAATAAGATTTTCTGGAACAACACCGGGCTGGATATTGAGTTTGGCGCGTCATGGGGAATGGTCGAAGACGGCGAGAAACTGCATCATACGCTTGGGCAGCTAAGCTGGTTGGCAGAGCAGGCAGGCGGAGCGCAAAACGTTCTCGCGCTGACGAATAGCCTTGAGGTGGCATCAGGGCAAACGACAGAGCGTGTCCTGATGCTGGCCCGGATTAAGCATGCGCTTGAGGCGGGGCAGTTCCATTTATATGCGCAGCCGATCCAGAAGGCGGACGGGAGCGGGTACTATGAAATCCTGACGCGAATGGAAAGTGAGGGGGAGATTATTACTCCTGACCGCTTTATTCCGCTGATTGCGCAGTTCAACCTCAGCCATCGGTTTGATATATCCGTCATGGAAAAATTACTGGTGTGGCTGCGAGATAACCCTGCAACGCACGCTGGCACCCGTTTTTCCATCAATCTGATGCCGCTGACGCTGATGCAAAAAGAGGTGGCGACCGAGATTTGCGCGCTGTTTGAACGGTACGGCGTTGCGCCTCAGGCAGTCGTTATTGAGATTACCGAAGAGCAGGCTTTCTCAAATTCAGGCACGAGTATCAACAATATTCAGCAATTGCGGGAGTATGGTTTCCGTATTGCCATCGATGATTTTGGTACTGGCTACGCTAACTATGAGCGTCTCAGACGCCTGCAGGCGGACATCATTAAGATTGACGGCTGCTTTGTGAAAGACATTTGTACAGACGACATGGATGCAATGATTGTGCAGTCGATGTGTAATCTGGCAAAGACAAAATCGCTCTGCGTCGTCGCGGAATATGTGGAAACACCGGCGCAGCGGGAGATGCTGCTCCGCTTCGGTGTGGATTACCTGCAGGGCTACCTGATAGGCAAACCCAAACCGCTGGAAGAATTACGGACATAAAAAAACCGGGAGCCAGGCTCCCGGTTTTTGTTTCACGGTAAACGTTACAGGACCAGTGCCGCAATGGACGCTGACAGGACGCTCACCAGCGTAGAGCCGTAAACCAGCTTCAGGCCAAAGCGAGATACCACGTTACCCTGCTCTTCGTTCAGGCCTTTAATCGCACCCGCGATAATCCCGATGGACGAGAAGTTCGCGAAGGAGACCAGGAACACGGAGAGAATGCCTTCCGCACGCGGAGAAAGCGTACTGGCAATTTTCTGCAGATCCATCATTGCAACGAATTCGTTAGAAACCAGCTTGGTTGCCATGATACTGCCCACCTGCAGCGCTTCGTGAGCCGGAACACCCATCACCCATGCAATCGGATAGAAGATGTAGCCCAGAATCCCCTGGAAGGAGATACCCAGCACCGCAGCGAACAGGGCGTTCAGCGCAGAAATCAGCGCAATGAAGCCGATCAGCATGGCGGCAACGATAATCGCGACTTTGAAACCGGCCAGAATGTACTCACCCAGCATTTCGAAGAAGCTCTGGCCTTCGTGCAGGTTTGACATCTGAATGTTCTCTTCGCTTGCGTCAACGCGGTACGGGTTGATCAGCGACAGAACGATAAAGGTGCTGAACATGTTCAGAACCAGCGCAGCAACCACATACTTTGGCTCCAGCATAGTCATATACGCGCCCACGATAGACATGGAAACGGTAGACATTGCGGTTGCCGCCATGGTGTACATGCGGTTGCGGGACATCTTGCCGAGAATATCTTTATACGCGATGAAGTTCTCAGACTGACCGAGGATCAGGGAACTGACGGCGTTGAAGGATTCCAGCTTGCCCATGCCGTTCACTTTGGATAACAGGAAGCCAATTCCACGAATCACGAACGGCAGAACGCGGATGTGCTGCAGAATACCGATCAGCGCGGAGATGAAGACGATTGGGCAGAGAACCTTCAGGAAGAAGAACGCCAGACCTTCGTCGTTCATTTTACCGAAGACAAAGTTGGTCCCTTCGTTGGCGAATCCGAGCAGTTTTTCGAACATTTCGGAGAAGCCTTTCACGAAGCCGAGGCCTACGTTGGAGTTCAGGAAGAACCACGCAAGTAAAACTTCAATGACCAGCAGTTGAACAACATAACGGATACGAATTTTTTTGCGGTCTGTGCTGACCAGCAATGCAAGTGCAGTAACGACAACAAGTGCCAGGACAAAATGAAGGACGCGGTCCATATTTGCTCCAAATATGAGGCAGGTTTAATTTTCGTGCACATTCTATGTAACAAGCGAAAAGAAAACGAGACCGAGGACACACTATAGTTACATCCTGTGACGAGTCTCAAAAATAGTGATCCACAATACATTTTTGTTATGTTAGGTAAATGAGTGAAAAGTTAAGTTTGTGTGCTAGTCTTCACAAAAGCATGCGCGATTTCAGTTTCGGTTAGATCGCCCCACTTACCCGCCCGTCTATCGTTCAAAACTATCAGAGAAATCACTGCAAACTTCATAAATGATCTTGATAATCATTCTCATTTTGATAGCGTTAAACATAGCAAAGGCTATATTTCAGAGGCAGAAATGACAAACAGTCGCGTAGAGGGTAGCAGTGGCAGAGCCGCGCGCAAGTTGCGGTTCGCATTAATGGGACCTGCGTTCATCGCTGCCATTGGCTATATCGATCCAGGAAACTTTGCGACCAATATTCAGGCCGGGGCCAGCTTCGGCTATAAGCTGCTGTGGGTGGTCGTCTGGGCTAACCTGATGGCGATGCTGATTCAGATGCTCTCCGCAAAGCTGGGGATTGCGACGGGTAAAAACCTGGCGGAGCAAATTCGCGACCATTACCCGCGCCCCGCCGTCTGGCTCTACTGGGTTCAGGCTGAAATCATCGCCATGGCCACTGACCTCGCTGAGTTTATCGGTGCAGCGATTGGCTTTAAGCTGATTCTGGGCGTGTCGCTGTTGCAAGGGGCGGTGCTGACCGGGATTGCCACTTTCCTCATCCTTATGCTGCAGCGTCGGGGTCAAAAGCCGCTGGAGAAGGTGATTGGTGGTCTACTGCTTTTTGTGGCGGCGGCCTACATTGTCGAGCTGATTTTCTCACAGCCGAATCTGGCACAGCTCGGTAAAGGGATGGCGATCCCAAGCCTGCCAACCTCGGAAGCGGTGTTCCTGGCCGCCGGGGTGCTAGGGGCGACCATCATGCCGCACGTGATTTATTTGCACTCCTCGCTGACGCAGCATCTCCACGGTGGGACGCGTAAAGAGCGTTACTCCGCCACCAAGTGGGACGTCGCGATCGCTATGACCATCGCGGGGTTTGTAAACCTGGCGATGATGGCGACTGCAGCCGCGGCTTTCCACTTTAACGGTCATACCGGTATTGCCGATCTCGACCAGGCGTATCTCACGCTGGAGCCGTTACTGAGCCATGCTGCCGCCACGATATTTGGTCTGAGCCTGGTAGCTGCCGGCCTTTCTTCTACGGTGGTGGGCACGCTGGCAGGCCAGGTGGTGATGCAGGGGTTTGTCCGCTTCCACATTCCGCTGTGGGTTCGTCGCTCCGTCACCATGTTGCCGTCATTTGTGGTGATTCTGATGGGTCTCGACCCAACGCGAATTCTGGTCATGAGCCAGGTTCTGCTGAGTTTTGGTATCGCGCTGGCGCTGGTGCCGCTGCTGATCTTTACCAGCAACAAAACTCTGATGGGCGAGCTGGTTAACTCAACGCTGGTAAAACGAACCGGATGGGCCATCGTGATGGTGGTCGTTGCGCTGAACCTGTGGTTGTTGGTGGGAACCGCACTGGGTCTTTAACAAAAAAGGAGCCTCCATGGCTCCTTTTTTATTAGTGGTGATGGCCGTGACCATGACCTTTCCCGCGACCCCAGCCGCCGCGACGGTCGTCACGATCGTTCCAGCCTTCACGGTAGCCGCGCTCATACGCGTTGTCTTTATACCAGCCACGGTGTCTGCCGTTATCATGTTTCCACCAGCGATCGCCGCGCCATTCATAATGACGGTGCCAGTAGTCACGGTCGCGCCAGTAGCCGCCGTCCCAGTATCTGCCGTAGTCGTCACGATCGCCAATTTGTAATTTTACTGATGGCAACAGGGTGATTTCGCCCGCAGTGGCGATCAGCGGCGCCGAAGCCAGTAATACCGCTGCAAGAATCAGTGACCTGAACATACTCTTTCTCCTTCACGATCGGGGCCTTTGTTGGGCCTGTTAACGCAATTTTACGAGTTGGTAAAGCTTCGTATCATCGCCTCAACTCCGAATTCCTGGGGGAGAGCACTTTTTGCTAAAAACGGTTTTATATTGAACTGCTCAGGATCGCGTCTATACGGGCCAACTCATCCACAGAGAAATGGCGGTTTGCCAGCATCCCCACGGCGTCATCAATTTGAGCCGCTTTACTCGCCCCAATCAGCACTGAGGTCACATTCTCATGACGTAATACCCAGGCCAGCGCCATCTGGGACAGCTTCTGGCCGCGCTCTTCCGCCATGGCGTTCAGCTTTCTAATCTTCTCCAGCTTCTCTTCGGTGAGCTGGTCGGGGTTAAGGAACTGACTGCCGCTTGCCGCGCGTGAGTCTGCGGGAATGCCGTTCAGATAGCGGTTGGTCAGTTGCCCACCGGCCAGCGGCGAGAAGGGAATACAGCCGACTCCTTTTTCCTGCAGCACGTCCAGCAATCCCTCTTCCGGCGCACGCTCAAACAGGGAATATTTCGGCTGGTGGATCAGGCAGGGCGTACCGAGATCGTCAAGGATATCAATCGCCTTGCGGGCCAGTTCAGCGGGGTAGTTGGATAATCCAACATACAGAGCCTTCCCCTGGCGCACCGCATGGTCAAGCGCTTTCATGGTTTCCTGCAGCGGCGTCTGTGGGTCAGGACGGTGATGATAGAAGATATCCACATACTCCAGCCCCATCCTCTTCAGGCTTTGATCGAGGCTTGCCAGCAGGTATTTGCGTGACCCCCAGTCGCCGTAAGGACCCTCCCACATGGTATAGCCCGCTTTGGTTGAGATGATTAGCTCGTCGCGCCAGGGCAGGAAGTCCTCCTGTAAAATACGGCCGAAATTACGTTCGGCCGATCCCGGTGGCGGGCCATAGTTGTTGGCAAGGTCGAAATGCGTAATGCCCAGATCGAACGCACGCTGTAAAAGTTGACGGCTGTTTTCGATAAGGGTGGTATCACCGAAGTTATGCCACAGCCCGAGCGAGATGGCGGGCAACCTGAGCCCGCTTTGCCCACAGCGGCGATACTCCATTGTCCCGTAACGATTTTTGTCCGGCTGATAACCCATTTTCGTAACCTCTGGCGCTGAAGTGTAAAATCAGTGTATGCGTTTACATTTACGTGAAAAAAAGCAGCATAGCGCAGCCTTTTTTGTAAAGCATTCTTTCCATGTCCTTCTTATCGCCAATTCTGGACAGCCATCACGCTTATTTAATACTCAAGGTGAGGTCAACATTAGAAGGATACCTGTTCATGCGTACCCCATACTGCGTCGCCGATTACCTGCTGGACCGTCTTACAGATTGTGGAGCCGATCATCTGTTTGGCGTGCCGGGCGACTATAACCTGCAGTTTCTCGACCACGTGATAGACAGCCCCGATATCTGCTGGGTGGGCTGTGCCAACGAGTTAAACGCCTCTTATGCCGCGGACGGATATGCCCGATGTAAGGGCTTCGCCGCGCTGCTGACGACATTTGGCGTAGGAGAGTTAAGCGCCATGAACGGCATTGCGGGCAGCTATGCCGAACATGTTCCGGTACTGCATATTGTGGGGGCGCCGGGTATGGCGTCACAGCAAAGAGGGGAGCTACTGCACCACACGCTGGGCGACGGTGAGTTTCGTCATTTTTATCATATGAGCGAGCCGATTACTGCTGCACAGGCGATCCTGACCGAACAAAACGCCTGCTATGAAATCGACCGGGTGTTAACCACTATGCTCCGGGAGCGTCGCCCCGGCTATCTGATGTTGCCTGCCGACGTGGCAAAAAAGGCCGCCACGCCTCCTGTAAGCGCTCTCACGCTCCGCCATGCGCATGCCGATAGCGCCTGCCTGAAAGCGTTCCGGGAGGCCGCTGAGAACAAGCTTGCCAGAAGCAAGCGTACTGCGCTGCTGGCCGATTTCCTTGTCCTGCGCCATGGCCTGAAGCATGCGCTACAGAAATGGGTCAAAGACGTGCCGATGGCACACGCCACCATGCTGATGGGTAAAGGAATATTTGACGAACGTCACGCTGGTTTTTACGGCACCTACAGCGGCTCGGCGAGCGCCGGCGCGGTAAAAGAGGCGATTGAAGGGGCTGATATCGTGCTGTGCATCGGGACGCGATTTACCGATACCCTTACCGCCGGCTTCACGCATCAGCTCACCCCGGCACAAACGATAGAAGTTCAGCCTCATGCTTCACGCGTTGGTGATATCTGGTTTACCGGCATCCCCATGCTTCAGGCAATCGAAACGCTGGTGGAGCTGTGTAAACAGCACGTGCACGGTACGCCCGTACCGTCCTCTCAAAACTTGATGGCCTACCCGCAGCCGGATGGCTCGCTGACGCAGGCGAATTTCTGGCAAACGCTGCAGACGTTTATTCGTCCGGGAGACATCATTCTTGCGGATCAGGGCACCTCGGCCTTCGGCGCGATCGACCTTCGTCTGCCGGCGGACGTGAATTTTATCGTCCAGCCGCTGTGGGGATCGATTGGCTATACGCTGGCGGCGGCATTTGGCGCACAGACGGCCTGCCCGAACCGGCGCGTGATTGTTCTGACGGGGGATGGCGCGGCGCAGCTCACCATCCAGGAGCTCGGCTCGATGCTGCGGGATAAACAACACCCTATCATTCTGGTTCTTAACAACGAAGGATATACGGTGGAAAGAGCGATCCATGGGCCTGAGCAGCGGTATAACGACATTGCGCTATGGAACTGGACGCAAATCCCGCAGGCTCTGAGCCTTGATCCTCAGGCCCAGTGCTGGCGGGTCAGTGAAGCGGAGCAGCTGGCGGACGTCCTTGAAAAAGTGGCGCACCACGAGCGGCTCTCGCTGATTGAGGTGATGCTGCCGAAAGCGGATATCCCGCCGCTGCTGGGGGCGATTACCAAAGCGCTGGAAGCGCGTAATAGCGCCTGATTATTTGTCGTTTCGCCATGCCATCATCATCGGTTTGCCCGCCAGCAGGAGCCAGGCGGGCAACATCACGATACAAAGCAGCGGGAAAAGCGTTGAATCCGGTACGACTACCGCCGCCATAAACAGGCTTAGCCAGGCGTCGCGCGTGACCACCAGAACCAGCCCCAGAATAGAACAAGAGACGGTAATCGCCGCAGGGACCGCATCGACATGCTCGTGCAGCATCAGCCCCAGCGCGACGCCGACAAAGACCGCCGGGAAGATGCGTCCACCGCGGAATCCGCAGGCGGCCGCCACCACCAGCGCTGCCAGCTTGATTACGGCAAACAGCAGATAGTCGGAGACGCTAAATACCTGGCTGAAGGCCAGCTGCTGCATCTCGTCCAGACCTTTGAACAGCGTCACCGGCCCACCGATTGCCCCTAAGATACCGAGGATCAAACCGCCGGCTCCCAGAATCAACACCGGGTGTTTGAGTCTGTGCATTAGCCGGTGCAGACGTGGAAGACACCATACCGCCACCATGCCCAGCGCAATGGCGATGGCGACGACGATGGCGCCGCTGAAAATATCAGCGATTTGCATCTGGCCGTAGTGGGGCAGGGAGAGTGAAAAATGGGGATGGAAAAACAGGCTGGTGGTCAACGCCCCGGCTGCTGCTGCCATCAGCGGCGCAAACAGCTTATCCCACAGCGGGACGTCGTTGTTACTGCTGAGCGTCTGAGAAAAGATCAGTGCCGCCGCAACGGGCGTGCCGAAGAGTGCCCCGATGGTGCCTGCGGAGGCGAGAATGGTCCAGTCCAGCGCGCCGACACGAGGCAAAATGCGTGAACCGAGAAAAACCGCCAGGCCAATATTCACGGCCATAATCGGGTGCTCAGGACCCAGACTGACGCCGCCGGCAAGGCCCAGAATCAACGCAATGATTAGCCCTGGCAACGCCGAGGGCGCAACCGGGGCACCAATCAACGGTTCCTGCGCCGGGTCTGGTCCAGCATGGCCGGGACTGAAACGGATCACCAGACCCACCGCAATACCGGTTAACGTCAGCATTCCAACGATCCAGGCAGGAGAATCAGCGGGGACGCCCAGTCCTGCAGGAAGCGCGTTCCATAATAGTGTTTGCAGCACCGACGCGACTTTCATCACGACGATGAGCACCAGACTTGAAACCACGCCAATGATGAGCGCCGGAATGGCCAGCAATAGCATGGTTCTGGCTCGCGGGTGGAGCATGATGATTTCCTTGTACAAAACGGTATTACGTTACTTTGCACATTAAGCCTTATGGCAATAGTGCAAAAGGTGCTGAAACGGTAAAGTTATTCTGTGACGAAGATCGATAATCCATGGGCATTCACCTTCCGGTCGTTGTTGTTATCACGCCTTGAATTTACAGTGTCCCAAAGATTTATTTTGACTTTAGCGGAGCAGTTGAAGAATGACAAAGTATGCGTTGGTAGGTGATGTGGGCGGCACGAACGCGCGCCTCGCATTATGCGATGTAAGTAGCGGTGAAATTTCCCGGGCGAAAACCTATTCCGGGCTGGATTATCCAAGCCTTGAGGCCGTTGTCCGCGTCTATCTGGAAGAACATCAGGTGAGCGTTGAAGATGGCTGCATCGCCATTGCCTGCCCGATAACCGGCGACTGGGTCGCCATGACCAACCATACCTGGGCATTCTCCATCGCCGAAATGAGAAAAAACCTCGGCTTTGCGCATCTTGAAATCATCAATGACTTCACCGCGGTGTCCATGGCGATCCCGATGCTGAAGCCTGAGCATCTGATCCAGTTTGGCGGCGCTGAACCGGTCGAGGGTAAGCCGATTGCGGTCTACGGGGCCGGTACCGGCCTGGGCGTTTCGCATCTGGTGCATGTCGCTCAGCGCTGGGTGAGCCTGCCGGGTGAAGGTGGTCACGTGGACTTTGCGCCTAACAGCGAAGAAGAGGGCATTATCCTCGAAGAATTGCGCGCTGAGATCGGCCACGTCTCCGCCGAGCGCGTCCTTTCAGGTCCGGGACTGGTGAACCTGTACCGGGCGATTGTGAACTCAGACGGTCGTCTGCCGGAAAATCTGCAGCCAAAAGACGTTACCGAACGCGCGCTGGCGGACAGCTGCATTGACTGCCGTCGTGCCCTGTCGCTGTTCTGCGTGATTATGGGACGCTTCGGCGGCAACCTGGCGCTGACGCTGGGCACCTTCGGGGGCGTTTATATCGCGGGCGGCATTGTGCCGCGCTTCCTGGAGTTCTTCAAAGCCTCCGGCTTCCGCGGCGGGTTCGAGGATAAAGGGCGCTTCAGAAGCTACGTGCAGGACATCCCGGTTTATCTGATCGTGCATGATAACCCGGGTCTGCTGGGGTCGGGTGCCCACCTGCGTCAGGTTCTCGGTCAGATTCTCTGATGCTTGGCCCTCTCCCGCGGGAGAGGGCTTTTTCGTTACAGGTGCATAAGCTGGCGGAACTCTTTCACCTTGCTGCGGCTCACCGGCACCTGAAAATCCAGATCCTTCAGGCGCAAGATATAGGTGTTGTTAAACCACGGTTCGATCTCGCGGATCTTGTTTAAATTCACGCAGAACGAGCGGTGGCAGCGGAAAAAGTGCGACGCAGGCAGCTTGCTGCAAAACTCGGTGATGTTCATCGCCATCACGTAAGATTCCCGCCGCGTATAGACAAAGGTCATCTTTTCATGGGCTTCGGCATAGTAGATATCATTGACCGGCGTCACGATGATGCGCTCATCTTTGACCAGATTGATGGTGTCGTTGTCCCTTACCGTTGGGCTGGCGTTAGCAGGGGCTGTCTGCTGCTGCCATGCGGCCTCCAGCTTTTGCAGCATGCTGACAATCCGCGATTCCTGGTAAGGCTTAAGGATATAGTCAAACGCCTCCAGCTCGAAGGCCTCTACGGCGTGCTCTTTCCAGGCGGTAACGAAAACAATAAACGGCTTATGGGCAAATTGATTAATGTTTTGCGCCAGCAATACACCATCCAGCGACGGAATATTGATATCCAGGAAAATGGCGTCGACCCGGTTATGCTGCAAAAACTTCAACACGTCCAGACCGTCATCAAACGTACCCACAATGTCCATCTGGCTGTGGGTGTTGATAAGCCAGGTTAGCTCCTGTTGAGCCAGAATTTCATCTTCGACAATAATAACTTTCATGGGTTACTCCACCTGGGGCAACAGTGATGTTGTCGAATGGACCGGAGAGCGCTCATTCGGGACGTAAAAAGCAATTTCGGTGCCCGGTTCAAGACGCTGAATGTGCAGTCCATCGCCGTAAAGCAGCTTGACCCGGTGGTGCACGTTCAGCAGGCCGATTTTATTTCCGGGCATCTCGTTAGACTCGACGCGCTCAATGACTTTAGGATCAATTCCGTGGCCGGTATCGCGCACGGCAATCCGCACCCGGTTTCCGCTTTCGGTGATGCTGATGGTGACCACCCCTTTGCCTTTACAGGGTTGAATGCCGTGAACAATCGCGTTTTCGACCAGCGGCTGGATAAGCAGGCTCGGGATCACGCAGTTGACCTCTTCATCAATATCGTAAATGACCGTGAGCTTGTCGCCAAAGCGCGCCTGCTCAATCGCGATTTAGTCTTTTATCTGATACAGCTCTTTTTTGATGTCGATCTGCTCGTCATCTTTCAGCTCGATGTTGTAGCGCAGATAGCGCGACAGATTAAAAATCAGCTGCCGCGCGGTGTCCGGATTAAGACGAATGGACGAGGAGATCGCGTTCAGCGCGTTAAACAGGAAATGGGGATTGATTTTGCTCTGCAGCGCGCGAAGCTCTGCCTTATTTGCCATCTCGCGCAGCTGTTCTGCCCGCGAAACCTCCAGCTGAGTCGAGATAATCTGCGACAGGCCGATGGCCATCTCCTGCAGCGTGGAGGTGATCTGATGCGCGTGGCAGTAATAAATTTTCAGCGTGCCCGTCACGACGCCTTTCTCCCACAGCGGGATCACCAGCATGGAGTGGATTTCCGGCGTTCGGTGGGCTTCATCATTGTTTTTGATAATGATTTTACCGTAGTTAATCGCCTGTCTGGTGGTCGGGCTAATGGTGTCATCGTTGTCGCGATAGTTGTGTTCCCCCACGCCGACGTAGGCCAGCACGTGGTCAATATTGGTGATGGCGACAGCGTCAGCATGAATGTCGTGGCGAATGATCTCGCAGACCTGACGCAATGATTCCGCGTTAACGTGACGGAAGAGCGGCAGCGTTTTGTTGGCGATATCCAGCGCCAGCTTGGCCTGACGTGCGGCGCTTGCTTCTTTTTCGCCTTCAACGCTTTGCACCAGCAGCACAATAAAGCCGATGCACACGCTGCCCAGAATCATCGGAATACCGATTTTCGAGACGATATCCAGCCCCAGCGCGGTGGTGGGGGCCCAGATAACGACCAGGATCATGGTCAGCGTTTCGCACACCATGCCCGCCACGATCCCGGCGCGCCAGCGCTGTTTTTTCGGGATTTTGCGGCTGATCCAGCCGGATAGCACCCCGGCGATAATGCTGGTGATAAAGCAGGGCACCGCCGTCACCCCGCCGATATCAATCAGATAGCGATGGGTTCCGGCAATCACGCCGGTGATGACGCCCACCCAGGGGCCAAACAAAATTCCGCCGGACATGACGGCGATAATACGCACGTTAACCAGCGAACCCTCTACCGGCACGCCTGACCAGGTGCTGAACAGGGCGAACAGGGAAAAGATAGCGGTAACGGCCAGCAGCTCTTTTGGCGAGTGTGCGGATTTGTGCAACAGCTCGCGAAACAGGCGAATGCGAATGAGGAAGAACAGGCAAATCAGCATTAATGCCGCACGGTCAAAAACCGCCAGCAGCATAGTGAATATTTCGTGCACGAGTAGACCTGGGAAAACGGGAAAGAACCATGATAAAAAACCTGGCGCGTGTTGACCAGCTATCCGTCAGGTTTATCAAATGAGGAAAAACCATAATTTCTAAAGGGGATTGTCTGTCGGTAACGGACACGTCCTGATTTTTTATAGCCTGCGTATCGTCAGGTAACTGTTTTGATATCATCCTGTTAAATAACGGCTATCAGAAAGCCAACCCTGAAACAGGGGCTTCCGCTTTTAGGCGCAGCCGGGTTCCGGTTTTTAGTCGATCGCTTTTTTTTCACTTCCCTCTCGACAGCATGATTTTTTTCAGGTTATTTTCTAAGCATGCCACATCGGTGGCAGCGTCGCTCGGACGGTCCGGGCGCTAACGTTAATCTGAGGAATCTATGGCTGAATTCAGTCCTGAACGCCGTTTTACGCGTATCGATCGTCTCCCCCCTTATGTTTTCAATATCACAGCTGAACTGAAAATGGCTGCGCGTCGGCGCGGCGAAGACATTATTGATTTCAGCATGGGTAACCCTGACGGCCCAACGCCACCGCATATCGTTGAGAAGCTCTGCACGGTTGCCCAGCGCCCGGATACGCACGGCTACTCAACCTCTCGCGGTATTCCCAGGTTACGTCGCGCGATCTCGCGCTGGTATCAGGATCGCTATCAGGTTGATATCGATCCGGAAAGTGAAGCGATTGTCACCATCGGCTCGAAAGAGGGGCTGGCACACCTGATGCTGGCTACGCTGGATCATGGCGATACGGTGCTGGTGCCTAATCCAAGCTATCCGATCCATATCTACGGCGCGGTGATTGCCGGCGCCCAGGTCCGCTCTGTGCCGCTGGTGGAAGGTGTCGATTTCTTTAACGAACTGGAACGTGCGATTCGCGAAAGTTATCCAAAACCGAAGATGATGATCCTCGGCTTCCCGTCGAACCCAACGGCGCAGTGCGTGGAGCTTGATTTCTTCGAGAAAGTTGTTGCGCTGGCTAAGCGTTATGACGTGCTGGTGGTTCACGATTTAGCTTATGCTGACATCGTCTATGACGGCTGGAAAGCCCCGTCGATTATGCAGGTCCCGGGCGCGCGTGACGTGGCGGTAGAGTTCTTTACCCTGTCGAAAAGCTACAACATGGCGGGCTGGCGTATTGGCTTTATGGTGGGTAACAAAACGCTGGTGAGCGCACTGGCGCGCATTAAGAGTTACCACGATTACGGCACCTTCACGCCGCTGCAGGTCGCGGCTATCGCTGCCCTGGAGGGCGACCAGCAGTGCGTTCACGAGATTGCCGCCCAGTATAAGCGCCGCCGTGACGTGCTGGTAAAAGGCTTGCATGAAGCGGGCTGGATGGTGGAAATGCCGAAGGCGTCTATGTACGTCTGGGCAAAAATTCCGGAACCGTACGCGGCGATGGGATCGCTGGAGTTTGCCAAAAAATTGCTCCAGGATGCAAAAGTGTGTGTCTCGCCTGGCATTGGATTCGGTGATTATGGCGACACCCATGTGCGATTTGCCCTGATTGAAAACAGCGACCGTATTCGTCAGGCGGTGAGGGGCATCAAGAGTATGTTCCGTGCCGATGGTCTTCTCACCTCAAAGAGCGTCGCAGAACATCCCGCATCGTCATGACATAAAAAAACAGGAGCCGATGGCTCCTGTTTTTTTGACTGCATGTTCTTCACTAAATCATCAGGGCAAAGGTTCCGGCCCAGACTAAAACAATCACCGAAATGCCCATAAAGAAATATTTCACGTTTCATCGCTCCGCGTATCTTGTGGTACGCATTTAAAAACAGAGTCCACCTGATTATAGAGAGCTGAAATCCGGTCAAAACGAAAATGAGAATTTTCCCGTTACGCCGCTGACTCCAGCTCAGAATTCTGTGCTTTCCTGTTGCCAGACGGCGCTAATGTACGCCTAAAAATGAAGGGTGACAAGAGGGATTTTTCTAAATAATTTCCGCTACTTACGAGTGTCGTGGAACGGCGACACTTTGATTTCACAACGCAATAAATTCACTTTGAGCGACGCAATGAGTGACGGGTTTTCAGCGGGAAGACAGGTGATTGAAAAGGTTAGTTTCTTAGCGAAACTAACCTTCATGAAGAGCTTAAATATAGAGCGAGGCTTCGCCAAGAGGGCGTGTTTTGAAACGACGATGCATCCACAGATACTGCTCTGGAGCACGCATGATTTCAGTTTCGATGACTTTATTGATAAACGCTGCGGCTTCGCACTCGTTTTCCGGATAGTTAGCCATTTCAGGGGAGATGTGCAGACGGTAGCCTGATTTATCTGCTTTTCTCACCATCGTCACGGTCAGCATGGAGGCGCCCGATAATCGAGAAATGACAAAGGTACCGTTAGTCGTCGCAACGTCTTTCACCGCAAAGAAGGGGGCAAAGCTGCTGCCTTTACGTCCATAATCCTGATCGGGTGCAAACCAGACGGCCTCTCCTTTCTTGAGAGCGCCGACCATACCGCGCAGGTTATTACGACTGATCATCGCCTTATTGGAACGCATGCGGCCACGCGTTTGCACCCACTCCATCAGAGCGCTGTTGTGCGGTCTGTAAGTTGCCATCATTGGCTGACAAAGCCCCATCACGCGGCCACCCAACTCCAGCGACATAAAGTGAACGCCGACGACCATCACGCCGCGTTTTTGCATCTGCGCGCGTTTCAGATTATCCAGTCCTTCCACGTCAAACCACTTGCGGACACGCTCATCCGGCCAGAACCAGGCCATGCCCGTTTCAAGCAGCGCCATGCCGATAGACTTGAAGTTTTCAGCAATGAGTTTCTCGCGCTCTTCGGCATTGTACTGCGGAAAACAAAGCTCAATATTTTTACGCGCGATGGATTCGCGTCGTTTCAGGAAAACGCGGGAAGCGCTGCCCAGTTTCGACCCCAGCAAGCGCAGGACAGGGTATGGAAGTTGAATCAGCAGCCAGAGTACGCCAAGACCAAACCATGTAAACCAGTAACGCGGGTGTAAAAACGCGCGTTGAAATTTGGATTGAGACAAAATAGTAGAACCTATGTGAAGCCTGTAAAGGTAGCGCAGAGTTTGCGATACGACGTGCCGATAAGACCGTTCTTCAAGGTGATGGTTGCAGGCTTTACCGAACTTTACGGCGTTGCCTGGCCACTGCTGATTTGGGCGGGCGGCGTAATGTAGCACCGTTATACGATATGTGCTATTACTCGTTTTTGATTAAAAAAGCGGCAGATCAGGAGGTGCTTGATTTTACAGATTTTATCGACTTTCACATAGAAAGCGCCTTTCCTCCCCCAGCGGAACGCAGTAGCGTTAGCGTTCAGAAAGAAAGCGTAACGAAAAAAATGCGTCGTTGATTTTCGCCTAATTAAATATTTACGCGCTTATTTATCCCTTCATATAATACTTAAGAATTTTCTTTATGAAAATTCTTAAGTATTATTCATGCTGTCAATGGAGTGGTCGCCTTCTTTCCTCGTTTACGTTCCCCTTTTAATCGTGCCGCAATAAGATATTGCAGTTCTTTAGCTTTTTTTTGCGTGGTGCTGTGATGCAAATCAAAACAAGATGTTTTTATTAACATCTCTCTGGCTGCAATCCCTTCTGCGATACAAATATTCGATTTGTGCGAAAAGAGCAGTTTCTTTTTCTGAGTTAATTAGGCAATTTGCGATAATGTATTAGAGGAAAATTCTTAAGAAAATTCTTGTCGTGGATAAATGATCTGTGTATTTGATTTTGTTTCGATCATTATTCTATTATTGCGCATCAAGAACGATACCGTGAAGTTGGCATAGCTAAACAAAGAGGGATGATTAAATGGCTGACAGTTTTCAGAATGAGGTGCCTAAGGCACGTATTAACCTGAAGCTTGACCTGCATACTGGCGGAGCAAGCAAGAAAATGGAATTACCCTTGAAATTGCTTGTTACAGGTGATTTCAGTAATGGACAGGAATCTGCACCAATATCAGAGCGTGAAAAAGTTAATATCAACAAAAATAATTTTGATAGCGTTCTTTTCGAATATTCCCCAAAAGTTAATCTGGCCGTTAAAAATACGCTGTCTGAAGATGGCGGTGAGGACAACATTCAGCTGACTTTCCAGAGCATGAAAGATTTCACGCCAGAGCAGGTGGCGGCCCAAATTCCACAGCTGAAGGCGATGCTGGCAATGCGCAACTTGCTCCGCGATCTGAAGGCCAACCTGCTGGATAACCAGACTTTCCGAAAAGAGCTGGAGAAAATCGTTCTTGACCAGACGCTTAGTGCTGAGTTGCGAAATGAGTTATCCGCGCTGGCTTCAAAAAAACCTTAATCATCATGCTGTTTTAACGGATTAATCAAGGAATGCTCATGTCTGTACAAAATAATACTGCTGGCGGGGAAAGCGTGGTGCTGGAACGCCCTGCTGTGGGTGGGGTATACGCTTCACTGTTTGAGAAAATCAATCTGAATCCAGTCTCCGAACTGAGTGCGCTGGATATCTGGCAAGATGCGCAGGCGATGTCGGATGCGACCGCTGACGAGCGTCTCACCGCAGGTATGCAGGTCTTTCTGGAATGCCTGACCAAGGCAGGCTCGAAGGTCGAAAAACTGGATAAAAGCCTGATCGATCACCATATCGCTGAGCTCGACTACCAGATAAGCCGCCAGCTGGACGCCGTTATGCACCATGAAGAGTTTCAGTCGGTTGAGAGCCTGTGGCGCGGAGTGAAGTCGCTGATTGATAAAACAGATTTTCGCCAGAACGTAAAAATCGAGCTTCTGAGCATGTCTAAAGAAGAGCTGCGCCAGGACTTTGAAGACAGCCCGGAAGTCATCCAGAGTGGTTTGTATAAACACACCTACATTGATGAATATGATACCCCAGGCGGTGAGCCGATTGCGGCGTTGATTTCCGCTTATGAGTTCGATGCTTCAGCGCAGGATGTCGCTCTGCTGCGCAACATCTCAAAAGTATCTGCGGCTGTACATATGCCATTTATCGGCTCGGCAGGCCCGAAATTCTTCCTCAAGGAGTCAATGGAAGACGTTGCTGCGATTAAAGATATAGGTAACTATTTTGACCGCGCCGAGTATATCAAGTGGAAATCGTTCCGCGATACGGACGACGCTCGCTACATCGGTCTGGTGATGCCGCGCGTACTGGGACGTTTACCGTATGGCCCGGATACCGTTCCGGTTCGCAGTTTCAACTATGTAGAAGAAGTCAAAGGTCCGGATCACGACAAATACCTGTGGACGAATGCGTCGTTTGCCTTCGCTTCCAACATGGTGCGTAGCTTCATCAATAATGGCTGGTGTGTTCAAATTCGTGGCCCGCAGGCCGGCGGTGCGGTTCAGGATCTGCCTATCCATCTGTATGACCTGGGTACCGGCAATCAGGTAAAAATACCGAGCGAAGTGATGATCCCTGAAACGCGTGAATTCGAATTCGCGAATCTGGGCTTTATTCCGTTGTCCTACTACAAAAACCGCGACTACGCCTGCTTCTTCTCAGCAAACTCCACTCAGAAACCGGCGCTGTATGACACCGCTGATGCAACGGCCAACAGCCGTATCAATGCGCGTCTGCCGTACATCTTCCTGCTGTCGCGTATTGCCCACTACGGTATTGAAAGTGTTGTTGATAATAATGGCAGCGAGTTCTGGGTATTTATCGATCTTGGCCGAGAGGGCTTTGTTGAATAAATCAGATTTCGGGTAAGTCTCCCCCGTAGCGGGTTGTGTTTTCAGGCAATACGCACGCTTTCAGGCATACCTGCTTTCGTCATTTTGTTCAGCGCTCGTACCA